>JBCBKF010000010.1:0-21746 GCA_038522255.1 Pseudomonadota bacterium | reverse complement strand
CCGATCGCGCACGCCGCGACCCGTCCCGATCATCCCGCCATCATCATGACCGGCAGCGGCGCCCGGATGACCTATGGCGAGCTCGAGGCGGCATCCAACCGCTTTGCCCATTTGCTGCGCGCGCGGGGCATGGGACCGAGCGCTGAGGGCGGCGATGCGTTTGGCGTGCTGCTGGAGAACCGGCTCGAATATTTTGTTCTGAACTGGGGTTCACAGCGCGTGGGCACAATGCTGGTGCCGGTCTCGACCCGGCTGACTGGCCCTGAGATAGCCTATATCCTTAAAGACAGCGAAGCCCGGCTGTTCATTACCTCCACCCGCTATGCCGAAGTGCTGGAAACGGTGCGCGCCGAGTTGCCCGACTTGGAAGTACTCGTCATCGACAGCGGGGGGGAGGACGATTTCGCCGCCGAGCTTGAGCGCCACGAAGACACGCTGCCCGACAATTTGCATGTCGGTCTCATGATGCTGTATTCAAGCGGCACGACCGGGCGGCCCAAGGGGGTCAAGCCTGCGCAGCCCGTGGACCCCGATCCGCAGGCGCCGGTCGCGCTGGTGGGCTTGGCCACGGTAGGGGTAGGGATGCCGGACGATGGCTCGATGGTCTACCTCTCGCCTGCCCCGCTCTACCACGCCGCCCCTTTGGGCTGGTCCTCGACTGTCCATCGCCTCGGCGGCACGGTCGTCGTCATGGAAAAGTTTGACCCGGAAGAGGCACTCAAGGCGATCGAGACCTATCGCGTCACCGACAGCCAATGGGTGCCGACTCACTTTGTGCGGTTCCTCAAGCTCGATCCCGAAATCCGCACGCGCTACGATCTGTCGAGCCACAAGCGCGCGCTGCACGCGGCGGCGCCTTGCCCGGTTCCGATCAAGCGCGAGATGATCGAATGGTGGGGGCCGATCGTGAACGAATATTACGCCGGCTCCGAACAGATCGGGATGACCTTTGTCGGCAGCGAGGCATGGCTCGCCCATCCCGGTACGGTCGGGATCCCGATCTATGGACAGATCCACATTTGCGGGCCCGATGGCGAAGAGTGCCCGGTGGGCGAGGACGGCCTCATCTTCTTCGAGAACGAGAACCTGCCCACCTATCACAAGGACGATGCCAAGACCGCCGAGGCTATGCATCCCAAGGGCTGGATGACGCTCGGCGATATCGGCCATGTCGATGGCGAAGGCTTTCTCTACCTTACCGACCGCAAGAGCCACATGATTATTTCGGGCGGGGTCAACATTTACCCGCAGGAGATCGAGAACCTGCTGATCACGCATGACAAGGTGATGGACGCAGCAGTGATCGGCGCACCGTGCCCTGATCTGGGCGAGAAGGTCGTCGCGGTCGTGCAACCGATCAATATGAGCTACGCTGCGCCCGGCTTCGAGGATGAACTGCGCGAATTTCTCGCGCCGAACCTTGCGCGCATCAAAATGCCCAAACTGTTCGATTTCCGTCCCGATCTCCCGCGCGAGGCGAACGGCAAGCTCTACAAGCGCGAGCTGCGCGACGAATACGAAGCCAAGGCACAGGCTTCCGCGTGATGAGCAGCGATCCGGCGGTTCTTCCCACGCCGCTCGCCAAAGCGGTGATCGATCCGCATGCCTATGGCGAGTGGAATGGCCTGCTCGATACGTTTGATCACATTCGCGAAACGATGCCGGTCGCCAAAGTGGTGCCTGATGACCCGGAGCTGTTCGACCCGTTCTGGTTCATCAGCCGCTACGACGATGTGATGCGCATCTCGAAGGACAATGCGACTTTCCTCAACAATCCGCGCCCCGTTGTCTTTGCCTTCAAGCAAGCGATCAAATTCAGCCGTCAGGCGACCGGTTCCAACATGCTGGTCGATTCGCTGGTGGTCTTCGATGCGCCGATCCACCCCAAGTATCGCAAGCTCACGCAAGACTGGTTCATGCCGCGCAATTTGGCGCAGATCGAAGATGAAGTCCGGGCGCTTGCAGGGCGTACGGTCGATGCGATGATCGAGGCCGGGCCCGAGCTCGATTTCGTCGAGCAAGTCTCGGGCCCCTATCCCTTGCGCGTGGTGATGCAGATCCTAGGTGTGCCGCCTGAGGATGAGCCGCGCATGCAAACGCTCACCCAGCAGTTGTTTGGCGGGCAGGACAAGGATCTGTCGGGTTCCGGCATGGACAAGATGTCGCCCGAACAAGTGGTCGAACTGGTCGCTGGCGCGGTGGCAAGCTTTGAGGACTACTTCGGAGCGCTCGCCGAGGAGCGCCGGGCCAACCCCACCGATGATGTGGCCAGTGTAATCGCCAACGCGCTGGTTGATGGAGAGCCGCTGCCCCCGCGCGATATGGCGGGCTACTACATCATCGTGGCGACCGCCGGGCACGACACCACCAGCGCCTCGACCGCGGGTGCGATGCAGGCGCTGGCGCAGGACCCGGAGCAATGGGCGCGCGTGCGCGAAGACCGCTCGCTGCTTCCCGGTATTGTCGAAGAGGCGATCCGCTGGACCTCGCCCGTCCAACACTTCATGCGCACCGCGGCTGAGGACGTAGAAGTGGGTGGCCAGCTGATCCGCAAAGGTGACTGGATGATGATCAATTACGTCTCGGCCAATCACGATCCCGCGCAATTCGAGGATCCGCGCCGGTTTGATGCCGCACGCTCGCCCAACCGCCATCTCGCCTTTGGCGCGGGTGCACATCAATGCCTTGGCCTGCACCTGGCGCGGCTCGAAATGCGGCTGTTGTTCGAAGCGCTGCTGGACCGGGTCGAGGCGGTCGAACTGGCGGGTGAACCGCAGCGCGCGATCAGCACCTTTGTCGGCGGGTTGAAGACGCTGCCGATCCGGATCCGGGCCTGAATTGACTGGCAGTCTGGCCGTGATCAAGTCTTGGATATGGGTGTGTTGGGGAACAATTCAAGAATTTGGCGAAATTATCGAATAATCACGCATTGCATCACGCAACACGATCCGATTTTTCTATCTTTTTTCGAAAGACTGTGTTAAGGCCATATTCATGGAGAAAACTTGGAGAACAAAGGCTGCGTTAATCGTGGCCGCTGCGTTTGTGCGTGAGATACAATGACTCTTTTGGAAGCCTACAACTTGCCCTTTCTTGTGGCGCTGATCGCACTTGTTCTGATCAGCTTGGCGCAGATACTTGGCCTTGGCGATCTATTCGATGCAGGCGATGTCGATATCGATGTCGATCTGGACATTGAAGCGGCCGGAGAGAGTCAGTTTGACGTTGATCCTGAGGCTTTTACCTCAAGTGGATGGGTCGCTGGCGCCTTCAGCCTGCTGGGCCTTGGCAAAGTGCCGTTCCTTATCTGGCTGATGATGTTGCTGCTGACCTTCGCTGTGATTGGCGTTGCGGGCCAGCAGTTTTTCATCGCGCTCATCGGGCGGCCGCTTGATCCAGCTCTAGCTGGCGTGCTGGCGGGGCTGGGGGCTTTGCCGGTCAACAGCGCGCTCACCCGCCCGCTTGCTCGCCTGCTCCCGCAGGATGAGACCAGCGCGGTCTCGCTCGACACTCTGGTGCGCCGTGACGCTGAAATTCAGATTGGCACGGCGAGGGCGGGCAGCCCGGCGCGCTCCAGAGTACTCGATATTTATGGGCATCCCCATTTTGTCATGGTTGAACCGCATGATCCTGGCACAGCCTTGAGTGAGGGCGAAACCGTCCTGCTCGTGCGGCGCGAGGGGGAGACGTTTTACGCGGTTCGTTACGAAAGCCCGATGCTGCAGGTGGGTTGAAGGGCCCCGAAACTCTTCAGGACACGCGCGTCGGCACAGGAAAAGGAACAGGAGATATCATGCAAACACTTATTGATTGGGCCATTATAGTCGGGATCATCCTGGTCGCGATCTTTGCGATCTTTGTCTTCCTCACCACGCTCTACCGCCGCGCCTCGAAGGAAACCGCGTTTGTGCGCACGGGTGTGGGCGGCGAAAAGGTCGTCATGAATGGCGGCGCGCTGGTCTTCCCAGTGTTCCATGAGACCATGCCGGTCAACATGAACACGCTGGTGCTGGCCGTTGTTCGCAAAGACACCGAAGCGCTTATCACGCTCGATCGTCTGCGAATCGACGTGAAGGCGGAATTCTACGTCCGCGTGCGTCCCGATGCAGGCGCGATCGGCATGGCCGCGCAGACGCTGGGGATGCGCACGATGCAGCCCGATATGCTCAAGGATCTGGTCGAAGGTAAATTCGTCGACGCGCTGCGTTCGGTCGCGGCGGGGATGAGCATGAACGAGCTGCACGAACAGCGGGCAGACTTCGTGCAGAAGGTGCAGCAGGTCAGCTCTAACGATCTGGCGATGAACGGGCTGGAGCTCGAATCGGTCTCGCTGACCGGGCTGGACCAGACCAGCATCGAACACTTCAACGCCAATAACGCGTTTGACGCAGAAGGTCTCACAAAGCTGACCGAGCAGATTGAAGCGCGCAAGAAACTGCGCAACGATATCGAACAGGACACGCGCGTGCAGATGGAGGGCAAGAACCTCGAAGCGGATCAGCGCAGCTTTGAAATCAGCCGCGACACCGAATATGCGCGGCTTCAGCAGGAGCGCGAGGTCGAAATCCGGCGCGCCTCGCAAATGTCGGAAATCGCTCGCGAACAGGCCGAGCGTAACCGCGAAGCCGATGCTGCCCGGATCGAGGCGAAAAAACAGGTCGACGCGCAACAGATCGAAGCCGATCGTGCGGTGGAAGAGGCCCGGATTGACCAGGTGCGCGCGCTCGAAATTGCTCGGCAGGAACAGCAGATCGCGGTCCAGAACAAGAGCCGCGAGGAAAGCCAGGCCAAGGCCGAAGCCGACGCCGCCCGCGCCAAGGCGGTTGAAGCCGAAGAACAAGTCGCAACCGCGCGTGAAAGCGAGATCGCCGAGCGTACCAAAAAGATCGAACTGATTGAAGCGGCCAAGGAAGCCGAACGCGAAGCTATCCAGGTCAAGGTCGAGGCCGAAGCCGAGAAGGATGCCGCCACCAACCGCGCAATGGCGCTGCGCCTAGAAGCTGAAGGTGAAGCGGAGGCTGAGAAGCTGCGCGCCGATGCAGCAAGGGTGCGCTTCGAAGTCGAGGCTGCCGGTCAACGCGCGGTCAACGAGGCAGCCAACATCCTATCTATGGATCAGATCAGCCTGCAGACCAAACTCGCTTTGCTCGAAGTGCTGCCTGAGGTCGTGCGCGAAAGCGCCAAGCCGATGGAAGCGATCGATTCGATCAAGATCGTCCAGGTCGATGGGCTCACCAATGGTGGCTCGGGCGGCGGTGCGGCCAATGATGGCGGGGTCCCGGGTAAAGGCTCGGGCAACCTCGCAAACGATGCGGTGTCTGCCGCGCTCGCTTACCGCGCACAGGCGCCCGTTCTCGACGGGTTGATGAAGGAGCTGGGCCTTGACGGTTCCTCGCTCGGCGGGCTTGCAGAGGCGGCGGCCGAGGACCCGAAAGCGGTGGAAGAAGCGCTAGCCAACCTGCCCTTCTCCAACGATGCCTTCGCAGGCGACGCCCCCGACCTGGCGAGCGACGAAGCGGCTGAGTAAACCCCACCGGCTTCACGCCATTTCAACACCTCCCGGTTAGCCCAAGGCCAGCCGGGAGGTTTTGCTATGGGTGCATGGGGTGCAGCGCCGTTCGAGAATGACGACGCGCTCGATTTTGTGGCCGAGATCACGAGCGTCGAAGACCTTGAGCGCGCGCTTGAGATTGAGACTGGGGCCGCGCTGATCGAAGCAGACGCCGCCGCCCGCATTCTGGTTGTGGGCGAATGTATCGCGGCGATGCATGGCCATGCCGCCAATTGTCTCCCGGAAGACCTCGCGGAGAGGCTGAGCGGCTTTGGCGAACCCTCGCAAGACCTCTTTGAAGAGGCTCGCGATGCGGTCTCCACGGTCATCTCGGCAAGCGAATTGAGCGATCTGTGGGCAGATAGCGAGGACCGCGCAGCCTACAACACCGCCGTGACGGACCTTATTGCGCGGCTTAACCGCCCGATGGAACCGGCCAAGAAACCGAGCCGCAAGAAGCCGCCCACCAATCGCAGCATCTGCTGGATCTGCGGCGAGGAAATGGGTGGAGACTTCACCGCGATCAGCGTGTCGCTTGATCCGCAATCGGGGACGCGAATAGGCGGCAGCGTGCACCTCAAATGCCTAAACGCTTCCCTCCATCCCAGATATATCGTTCAGAACTGGACCTTCAGCGAGGAATCGATCGAGCGCCTCAGCGCGGACATCTTCGGAAAAGCTGACTAGGCCGCATCCCGATCAGCCGAGCAGCCGCTGCGCCATCTTGCGAACGTCTTCGCCCATGTCTTCGCGCGCCAGCGCCAGCGCGAGCGTCGCTTCGACAAAGCCCAGTTTGCTGCCACAATCATAGCGATGGCCATCAAAGGTGACGGCGTGGAATGGCTGGTCGCCAATCATCTTGGCCATGGCGTCGGTGAGCTGGATTTCTCCGCCAGCGCCCTTCTCCTGCCTCTCCAGCGTGCGCATGACTTCGGGTTGAAGGATGTAGCGCCCTGAAATGATCTTGTTCGAAGGCGCCGCTTCGCGTGGCGGTTTCTCAACGAGGCCCTTGACCTCGGTCAACGTGCCCTGCGCGGCGCCCGGATCAATGACGCCGTAGCTGGAGACCTCTTGCATCGGCACTTCGAGCACGCTGATCAGGTTGCCGCCCACTTGGTGATAGGCATCGACCATCTGCTTCATGCAGCCTGTCCCGCCGGGCTTTCCGATCATCAACTCGTCGGGGAGGAAAATCGCGAAAGGCTCATCGCCGACGATCGCGCGCGCGCACCAGATGGCGTGACCCAGGCCCAGAGGCACTTGCTGACGCACCGTGATGATATCGCCGGGCGTGGCGCGCGTGGGCTCGAGCACCGCCATATCCTTGCCGCGCTCTTCCATCGTCGTCTCAAGTTCAAACGCCATGTCGAAATGTTCGACAATCGCGGTCTTGCCGCGGCCGGTGACGAAGATCATCTGCTCGATCCCCGCCTCGCGCGCTTCGTCGACGGCGTACTGGATCAGCGGGCGGTCCACCACGGGCAGCAATTCCTTTGGGATCGCCTTCGTTGCCGGCAGGAACCGGGTGCCAAGGCCAGCCACCGGAAAAACGGCCTTCTTGATCGGTTTGGTCATCGCGCTGGTCCTCGCCTGGTCGTGTGGTGTTGTCCTGTGCCGCCTTGGCCAGGCGGATAGAGCCCCTTGTCGCTGGCCGCCGGTTGGTGAGTGCCGCCTCGCCCGATCAGGGTCAATCCCCCGCGCCCCCGACCTTCCCCGCTCAAATCAGTCCGGCGTGTCAGTTGCGTGAAAGGATCGCTTCGCTATCAGGCGTAGATATGGACAAACTTGTAATCAGAGGCGGGCGTCGCCTGTCAGGGACTATCCCCATTTCCGGAGCCAAGAATGCGGCTCTCACGCTCATCCCCTGCGCGTTGCTGACCGAAGAGCCGGTAACTTTGCGCAATCTCCCACGCCTTGCGGATATTGACGGGTTTCAGCACCTTATGAACCAGTTCGGGGTGACAACCGCGATCCAGGGTACGCGCCCCGAAGATTTTGGCCGCACAATGCGGCTCGAGGCGACCCGGATCACTTCCAGCGTCGCGCCCTATGATCTGGTGCGCAAGATGCGCGCCTCGATTCTCGTGCTCGGCCCGATGCTCGCGCGCGCTGGCGAGGCAACGGTATCGATGCCCGGCGGCTGCGCGATCGGCAATCGCCCGATTGACCTGCACCTGAAAGCTCTTGAGGCGTTCGGCGCTGAGATCGAGCTTGCGCAAGGCTATGTGAAGGCAATCCAGCCCGATGGCGGCCTGCCAGGGGGTGACTTCGATTTCCCCGTCGTCAGCGTCGGCGCGACCGAGAATGCGGTCATGGCCGCAGTGCTGGCTAATGGGACGAGCCGCCTCTTCAACGCTGCGCGCGAGCCGGAGATCGTCGATCTTTGCAATTTGCTCAGCGCCATGGGCGCCGAGATCGAGGGGACCGGCACGTCCAATCTTACCATTCACGGCGTAAACCGCCTGCACGGCGCAACCTATCAGGTGATGGCGGACCGGATCGAGGCGGGCTCCTATGCTTGCGCTGCTGCGATCACCGGCGGTGATGTCCGGTTGGAGGGTGCCAAGGCCGACCAGATGCAAGCGACGATCCATGCATTGCGCGCGATCGGCGTTCACGTGGATGAGGACCCCAAGGGCATCCACATTGGCACCAATGGTGCGCTGAAGCCTGCGGACCTCTCTACCGCACCCTATCCGGGCCTCGCCACCGATATGCAGGCGCAGCTCATGGCGCTACTGTGCAAGGCCGACGGCACAAGCGTGCTCAAGGAGACCATCTTCGAAAACCGCTTCATGCACGTGCCCGAACTGGCGCGCATGGGCGCGGACGTGACGACCGAGGGGCGCACAGCCGTGGTCAAAGGCGTCGACACGCTCACCGGAGCCGAGGTTATGGCGACCGACCTTCGCGCATCCATGAGCCTCGTTATCGCCGCACTCGCCGCGCAGGGGGAGACGCAGGTGCGCCGCATCTACCACCTCGATCGTGGCTATGAGCGGCTGGAGGAAAAGCTCCAGCTGGTCGGTGCGGATATCGAGCGGGTGGACGACTGATGCGTCTGGCGGCAGGCGTCGCGACGGCTTTGATCGCCGCCACGGCCCCCGCCGCCAATGCGCAAGAGGCCGGCATTGAGCTGATCGTGGACCCCGAGCCGATTGAGGCTGAGGCCACCGGAATGCCGGGCATATACGTTCAACCGAGCGTTCCCGAACAATTCCGCGAAAATAGCGGCGCTGCGGGTATTCTCGCGCAGGGATGGAGCATGCTGGGGCGCGAGGACCTCGGCGCGAAAGCCGGTTCGGACGAATACCAACCGCGCCGCTGCAAAGCATTGGCCGGAGGCGCGACGGGCGCGCAAAACGTCCTCGATGCCATCGCCGCGCGCGCTGTCGATGCGCGTGTTGTGATCATCAACGAAAGCCACGAAGTCATCCGCCACCGCGATTTCTCGCGTCAGATTATCGAGCGATTGCGCCCGCTCGGCTACACAGTCTTTGCGGCCGAGACGTTTCAGAACCTGACCGATAAACCAGACCCGGTCGAAGAAAGCGCCGAGCTGCTCTATCCGCGATCAAAGGACGGTTATTACCTGCGCGAGCCGGTCTTTGGCGAATTGGTGCGCACCGCCAAGCGGCTGGGGTTTCGGCTCGCCGCCTATGAGCAGCCCTTTGTCCCTGCATCGGAACGCCCCACGGGTATCGACGCCCAGATCGCATCGCGCGAACAATCGCAGGCCGAGAACCTTGCCGCTCTGCTGGCGACGATGGGGCCGCAAGAAAAGCTCGTCGTGCATGTCGGATACTCGCATGCGCGCGAGATCGAGACTAAGCGCAAGGACGGCTTCGACACGTCATGGATGGGCGCGCGGCTCAAGCGCATGACCGGGATCGACCTACTCACCATCGCGCAAACCAAATGCATCGGCAGCGCCGAGCAGGTGCGGTTGGCGCAGGCGCCTGAGGCCAATGTCCGCTGGTTCGACATGTTCGTCGATCATCCCGTGACAACCTTCGAGCATGGCCGATCCGCATGGCGCTTTGGCAATGGCTACGAAGCGGTCGATCTGCCCGCAGAATTTCAGGCCGCGGGCGAGCCCCTGATCATCGAGGCGTTTGCTGCCAACGAACCGTTCGAGGCGGTGCCGGTTGACCGGGTGTGGGTCAGTCCGGGTGAAGATGTGAAACTGGCGCTGAAAACGGGGCGGTATCGTGTGAGGGCGGTGCGTCCGACGATTGTGCCCGGAGCCGATTGACCAACCAAACCCGAATAGCGCTCGCCAGACCCGGCGGTGTTTCGGCCTGGATGCGCTCGGCATCGATGCGGGCGACCAGCGCGCTGACCGGCACACCTTGCTCTTCAGCCACATCGCGCAGCCAGTCCCAGAATACCGGCTCCAGGCTGATGCTGGTCCGGTGGCCCGCTATCGCGATCGAGCGTTTGACCGGCGGGTGGTAGGGGACGCTCATTGGGCGGTGAGGATCAGGCGACGGCTGTGCCCTCAATCTCGATCAGAATGTCGGGGTGATAAAGCTCGCGCACGCCCAGCAGCGTACAGGCAAGCTGCGCGCCCGCTTCGCCATGGATCGGCATGATCTGATCCGCCACCGCCATAAAAGCGGGCACGTCGACGGTGTACATGTTGAGCCGGACAAGATTGGTCGGTGCCATGCCCGCCGCTTCAAGTGCATCGACGACATTCGCCCAAGCAAGCTTGTATTGCGCCACAAGATCGCCCGCATGCATCGGCTCGCCGTGTTCGTTCGAAGCCGTTTGGCCAGAGAGGTACAGTGTACGCTGCGCGCTGTGCACCTCCACCGCGTGGTTGAGGCCAAAACCCTGAAGCCAGGGTGTTGGATTATGCGTCTTGATTTCCATTGAACCTCGTCCTCTTCACGCCCGCATCACGCGCTCAATACATGTGCTGACCGCCATTGATGCTCATCGTTGAGCCGGTCACAAAGCCCGCGTCTTCCGAGCACAAAAAGCTCACCCCCCGCGCGATCTCGCCCGCCTCGCCGAGGCGCCCCACGGGAATTCTGGCGACGATCTTTTCCAGAACGTTCTCCGGCACGGCGGCGACCATGTCGGTATCGATATAGCCCGGCGCAATCGCGTTGACGGTCACGCCGAACTTTGCGCCCTCTTGCGCGAGCGCCTTGGTAAAGCCGTGAATGCCCGATTTGGCGGCGGCGTAATTGACCTGGCCGTATTGCCCCGCCTGGCCATTGATCGAGCCAATGTTGACGATTCGCCCCCATTGACGCTCGCGCATTCCGGGGAAGGTGGCCTTGGCCATGTTGAAGCAGCCGCCCAGATTGACGCGCATCACGTCGTTCCAGTCCTCAAAGCTCATTTTGTGCAGCGTGCCATCGCGGGTGATCCCGGCATTGTTGACGACCACATCGATCGGGCCGACTTCCTCAGCGACGCGAGTGCATCCGGCAAGTGTCGCTTCGTGATCGCCGACATCCCATTTGTAGCATTTGACCCCGATTGCCTCTTCGCAGGTCTGCGCTGCGTTTGCATTGCCGGCGTAATTGGCGACAACGGTAAAGCCATCGGCCTGCAATTGCTCGCAAATGGCGCGGCCGATGCCGCGGGTTCCGCCCGTGACGATGGCGACTCGGCTCATAATTCCCTCTCCCAAAACTGTTGTTTTGCAAAGACTAGCGGTGCCGTAACGTCAGGCAACCGGTAATCTTGCGATGAGGCGGGAATTCAGGGGTTTGGGACCGGCGCGCTTTGCGCGTAATCAGAACTTGATTTGCGTGCCGACGTAAACCGCCTGGCTGTCCTGTACCGAATTGGTGAGCGGATCGAGACGCTCGCGCTCCTGGCTCAGGCGCACGCCAGCGGTGACATCGACCTTGGGCGAGATTCGGAACGATCCGCCGACATCGACGGTCTGAGCACCAAGATCATCCAGCGTGTTGACCGAGCGCCCGGTCAGCCGCTCGTCTTCGAGCTCGATTCGCGGCTGCAGGCGGCTGGGCTTGTCTTCGGCGATTGGCTGGCTCGGTTCGAATTCCGACAGGTCGGGCACGCTGAGATCGCGGATGCTTTCAGGCAAGGTCACTGTGCGAGCGAAGCTTTGATAGCCGCGCGCAGTCCCGAGATCAAAACGCGAAGACTTAAGTGCGGTGATGCCTTCGCCGGCGCCCGGTACAGTCTTGGCCGCATTGCGAACGGAGATGGCTTCGGCGTTGTCGTCATCAATGCGCACCGCGACGGTCACAGTGCGTTCGCGCTGAGCCGCACTTGCTCCTGCGGGCGTGAAGCGCAGTCCTTTCTCGCGCGCCTTGGTCGCGATACGAGCGGCCAATTCGGGGTCAACCGAAGCAGGCGTGAACAATTCGATTGCACCCGATTCGCCCGGGGATGCATCGAGGCCCAGGCCAACCACGGCAAGGCCGGCGGTGGGAAGAGCAAAAAGACCCGCGGCGCACACAGCAAGAACCGGCAGCTTCAGCTGCTCAAACGTTCTGCCTGTGCTATGCCGTGACACGGTCCTGTTTCCTCCAAAACACGCTTAAAATGGCGTCCTAACAAGGTTGTTATGAACCCCGCCTGTTCGCCCTTGCAAAGCTGTAACTGGGGAGTGTGATAGAACTGTGACCGCTCCCTACGCAATCACTTCCATAACGGCGCTGTCCGGAAGTGGCGCAAGTGTGGCTCTGTTCACACAAGGTTTGGCAGGCTTGCCGCAAGCGGTGTCGGGTCTATAGAACGATTTCGCACCCACGATTGAGGAACCCACAAGCCGTGCCCAACGCCCCTTATGCCTTTACACGCTCCGCTTTTGCCGTGGCCGCGCTTGCCGCGCTCGCCGCATGCGGCGGCCGCGATCGGCCCACCAGCGACCTGCAATCCGCGCAGATCAATACGATCGGCGTAAACGCCTATTTGTGGCGCGCTTCGCTGGAAACGGTGAGCTTTGCCCCGCTTTTGCAAGCCGACAGTGCGGGCGGCGTGATTGTGACCGACTGGTACGCCAACCCCGCCAACCCAGGTGAGCGCGTGAAGATGACGGTGACCATTCTGGATCAAGACCTGCGCGCCGATGCCTTGCGGGTTGCCGCCATCCGCCAGGTCTCAGAAGGAAATGGCTGGGTCGATGCCCCGGTCCAAGCTGCCACTGTGCAGAAGCTGGAAGACATCATCTTGACCAAGGCCCGCGACCTGCGCCGCAAGGCGGTGGCGGGCTGAGCGCACTCTCGCTAGCGAGCCTTACATGACTGACACGCGTTCTGATTCGTCCGCTGCCATCGCGGATCGCTTTGATCCGTCCAGTGCCGATGCGCGCTGGCAGCGCGCCTGGGAGGACGTTGGCACCTTTACCGCTGACAGCGAAAGCGACAAGCCGAAGAGCTACATCCTCGAGATGTTCCCGTATCCATCGGGCCGCATCCATATGGGGCATGTGCGCAATTACACGATGGGCGATGTGCTCGCGCGGTACAAGAAGATGCGCGGCTTTGAAGTGCTCCACCCCATGGGCTGGGACGCGTTCGGCATGCCGGCGGAAAACGCCGCGATAGAGAAGAAGGTGCATCCCGGCGTCTGGACCCGCTCCAACATCGAAGGGATGAAGGCGCAGCTCAAACGCATCGGTTTTGCGCTCGACTGGACGCGCGAATTCGCGACCTGCGACTCGGAATATTATGGCCACGAACAGGCATTGTTCCTCGATATGTACGAGGCGGGGCTGGTCTATCGCCGCTCCAGCGAGGTCAATTGGGACCCTGTCGACATGACCGTGCTCGCCAATGAGCAGGTGATCGATGGCAAAGGATGGCGCTCGGGCGCGGAAGTGGAAAAGCGCAGGCTTGACCAGTGGTTCCTGAAGATCACCGACTTTGCCGAAGACTTGCTTGAAGGGCTCGCCGAGCTTGAGGATTGGCCCGAAAAGGTGCGGCTGATGCAGGAAAACTGGATCGGGAAGAGCCGTGGCCTCGAGTTTTCGTTCGAATTGTCCAACGGCGGGAAGCTGCCGGTCTACACCACGCGTCCGGACACGATCTTCGGCGCGAGCTTTTGCGCCGTCGCTGCCGATCACCCCATCGCGCAAGGCTTGATGGACGACCCGAAAGTCGCCGCATTCGTCGATGAGTGCAAAAGAGGCGGGACAACCGCGGCTGAGCTCGAGACGGCGGAAAAGCTGGGCTTTCAGACCAACATCACCGCAAGGCACCCTTTTAGGGGGGTGGACCTTCCACTCTTCATCGCGAATTTCGTGCTGATGGATTACGGTACGGGCGCCGTCATGGGCGTGCCCGGCCATGACCAGCGCGACTTTGAATTCGCTACCAAATACGCTCTCCCGATCACCCGTGTCGTCGCCAGGGATGCGAGCGAAGCCGAGGCCCCGATGGGCGGCGAGGCTGAAGCGGGCGATGGCGTGATCGTTAATTCCGACTTCCTCGATGGCAAGAGCGTCGAGGAGGCCAAGGCCGACGTCATTGCCCGTGCTGAAGAGGGCGGCTGGGGCGAGGGCACCACGGTATGGCGCCTGCGCGACTGGGGCATTTCGCGCCAGCGCTACTGGGGAACGCCGATCCCGATCATTCACAGCCCCGATCACGGCCCCGTGCCCGTGCCGCGCGATCAACTTCCCGTTGAACTGCCTGAGGACATTGATTTCGATACGCCCGGCAACCCGCTCGAACGCCACCCGACATGGAAGTACACGACCTGCCCGATCAGCGGCAAGCCAGCGCTCCGCGAGACCGATACGCTCGACACTTTCACCAACTCGAGCTGGTATTTCCTGCGCTTTGCCTCGCAGCCCACGGACGCTCCGTTTGACCCGGAAGAGATCGCCAAGTGGATGCCCGTGCAGCATTATATTGGCGGGATCGAGCACGCGATCCTGCACCTGCTCTACGCCCGCTTCTGGACGCGCGCTCTCAGCTCTATCGGCAAGTTTGACGTGAAGGAGCCATTTGCCTCGCTGTTCACGCAGGGCATGGTGACGCATGAGACTTACAGTCTTGGGGATGGCAGCTGGCTGAGCCCGGACGAAGTGCGCAAGGACGGCGCGGATTGGATCACCATCCATGATGGAGCGCCGGTCACGGCGGGCCGCGTCGTCAAGATGTCGAAGTCCAAAAAAAACGTCGTCGATCCTGACGCGATCATCGCTGATCACGGAGCCGACGCAGTGCGGTGGTTCATGCTCTCCGACAGTCCCCCTGAGCGCGACCTGCCCTGGTCGCAGGACGGGATCGAGGGCTGCAGTCGCTTTGTCCAGCGGCTGTGGCGCCTGTTCCAGCAACACGACTCCGAAGCGAGTGGCGAAGACAAGGCTCTCGCGCGCAAGGCGCACCAAGCCATCGTCGCCGTGGCCGAAGACATCGAAGCGCTCAGCTTCAACAAGGCGGTGGCGCGCATCTACGAAGTCACCGCAGCGACCGAAAAGGCGAAGCCGAGCGAGAGCCGCAATTTCGCAATCACCACCCTCATGCATCTTGCAAGCCCGATGATGCCGCATCTGGCCGAGGAAGCCTGGGCGCGCGCCGGCAATGCAGGCCTCATCGCCGATGCGCCGTGGCCCGAGCACGATCCCGCCCTGCTGGTCGAGGACGAAGTGACCATCGCGATCCAGCACAAAGGCAAGCTGCGCGACACGCTCACCGCGCCCAAGGGCGCGCTCAAAGAGGATCTCGAAGCGCTTGCGCTCGCCAGCGAGAAGGTCCAGCGTTCGCTCGATGGAGCGGAAGTGCGCAAAGTGATCGTAGTGCCCGACAGACTGGTAAACATCGTCACATGAGGACGCGCAGCGTCGTTGCGCTGGCTCTTGCCATTGCCCTCCCGCTTGCCGGTTGCGGGCTGCAGCCGATGTATGCGGGCGGTTCCGACGCGGCGGTGGCGCAAGGCCTGTCTGCGGTTGACGTCCCGGCCATTCCGGGTCGCGGCGGATGGCTGCTTCGCAACGCTCTGGTCGAGCGATTCCAGGCTGGTGGCGAGGCAACACCTGCCTATCGCCTTGACGTGCGGATCGACGATGCGCTTGAGGCGCTGGGCGTCCTCAACGATGACACGATCAGCCGTGAGCGCCGGATCCTGCGCACCCGCTATCAGCTGATTGATCTTGCGACAGGCGAAATCCTGCTCGACGCAACGGACGGCTCGGACGCTGGAATTGACGTCGTCTCAAGCGAATACGCCACCATTGCCGCAGAGCAGACAGCGCTAGAAAACCTTGCGCGCGAAGTGGCAGACCGGATGGCAATCCGCGTCGCTCTGACCCTGCGTGAGCGGGCGGAAGCAACGCCGTAAACCGGACATGAAAGCGAAGAATTCCGATTTCTCGCGCGGTGTTCCGCGAGCCGCCGAAAAGGCCTCAATTTTCTTCTTCTGCGGACCCGATGAAGCCGGGGCGAGCGCGGCGGCTGAGAAAGTGATTGCAAGCCTCGCCGATGCGGGCGAGCGGGTTGAGCTTTCCAGCGCGGACCTGCGCCGCGATCCTGCCCTGCTGGGCGACGAAGCGCGCTCGGGATCGCTGTTCGGAGACACGCGCCACATCTTCGTAAGGGCGATCGGAGATGAAGCGCACGACGCGCTAAAGACGTTGATCGAAACCGGCGAAACGGGCGCGGGCGATGCGGCGCCGGTGATTGTGGTGGCGACCTCGGCCACCGACAAATCGCGCTCAGCCAAGCTGCTTGAGAAGCGCAGCGATGCGCTGGTGGGCATGTTCTATCCGCCCGACTTGTCTTCGGTTGCAGGATCCGTGCGCGCGATGGCCGATGCTGCGGGGCTGCGGCTTGGCGGAGACCTGGCTGAACGGATCGCGCGTGCTGCGGGGCTGGATGTGCGCCTTGCCCAGTCAGAGGTCGACAAGCTCGCCCTCTATTGCGGAGCCGATCCGCAATCACCGCGAGCCGCCAGTGTCGAGGATTACGCCGAAATCGGAGCGGCTACCGAAGACGATGGCTTTCAGCCGCTGGTCAACGCGGTGCTGGGCGGCGAACTGAGCCGGTTGCCGCGAGAGCTTCACCGAATGCGCGAATTGGGGCTCAATCCGGTTGGCTTGCTGTTGGCGGTGGAGCGGCGAGCGACGCAATTGGCGCTGATCAACGCCCGTGTGGGCCAGCGCGGCAGCTTTGACAGTCTGAGCAAGGGCGAAAAGGCGCAATTGGGGATCTTCTGGCGCGAAGAGCGCGATATCCGCCAGCAGATTGGCCGGTGGTGTCGACCCGCCGCCCGCGGATCAGCGGAAAGTCGGCTTGATCGGCTGATCCCGCGGCTGGTCGCGCTGCATCGCAGCCTGCTTGCAAACAGTCAGGCCGCCGAGACCCTGCTCGCTCAGGAGCTGGCGCAAATCGCCCGGTTTGCGTCAAGACGGTAGCGGCGCAAGACGCGCCCACAGTTCAGAGCCGCGTCAGGCTAGCAATTCCGCATAAACCCATTCATAAGTAATTTACCCTAAGAAGGTCGCGCTAGCCGGGGGCTATAGGAAAATGAACAAGCTAAGCGGGGTGCTGTTCGAATCGGCTCCGCCTGATCTGGTTGAGCGCAAGGTCGCGATTTCGCTCGAACGTCGCCGATTGCGTGCCTATGCGCTTTTGCTCGTCGTTGACGCAGCGCTGTTGCACGGCGCCTTCATGCTCGCCTCGCGGCTTTATCTGGGCGAATGGTGGCAGCAGGGGCATATGCTGGCGGCTCAGGCGCTGTTGCCGCTCTTCTTCACGATCGCGCTCTACAACCGGACCTATGGCGTGGCGGCGCTGAGCGATTGGCTGTTCGCTCTGCGACAAGCGCTTACAGCGCTTGTGCTGTCCTCTGCCTTGCTGGCCTTCATCGCGTTCTACACCAAGTCGAGCGCGGATTTTTCGCGCGTGGCCGTGACGCTTGGCATCACCCTCTTCGCCATTTCGGTCGCCTTTGTCCGGCGCGGTATCCCCATCGTAATCGACACATTCTGGGATGGCAGGGTGCGCAACCAATTGGTGATCGATGATGGCGGACCGGACTTTCACCTGGAAGGCGCCGCATCGATCTCTGCGGCGAAATACCGCCTCGATCCAACGGAGCACGATCCGTTCATGCTGGATCGGTTGGGCAAGCTGCTGCGTAATCAGGACAAGGTCGTGGTGAGCACACCTGACGAGAGACGAGAGAACTGGGCATTCCTGCTCAAATCAGCCGGCGTGCAGGGAGAAATCGTCAGCGAACCGCTCCACACTTTGGGCGCGGTTGGTGTGCATCGTTATGAGGATAAGGGCCGCAGCACTCTGGTGGTGTCAACCGGACCGTTGGGCCTGCGCGCTCGCATTACCAAGCGCGCGTTCGACATCACTATGGCAGTTGGCGGATTGATCGCGCTGTCGCCCGTCCTTGTTGCGGTTGCGGTCCTGATCAAGCTTGAAGACGGAGGACCGATTTTCTTCATTCAGCGCCGCCTTGGCCGCGGCAACCAGTTTTTCGACATGTACAAGTTTCGCTCCATGCGCGAGGAACAGCTCGATCAAGATGGCAGTCGGTCAACCGCGCGCGATGACGACCGCATTACTCGGATCGGTGCCTATATTCGCCGGACGAGCCTTGATGAACTGCCACAGCTGCTGAACGTATTGCGCGGAGACATGGCGATTGTGGGTCCACGCCCGCATGCCCTGGGAAGTCAGGCGAACAACAAGTTCTTCTGGGAAGTGGACCAGACCTACTGGCAGCGCCACTGCCTAAAACCCGGGCTCACAGGCCTTGCCCAGGTGCGCGGTCACCGCGGCGCAACGGAGCAGGAAAAGGACCTGACCGACCGTTTGCATTCCGACCTTGAATATATCGCCGCGTGGTCGCTGCGGCGCGATCTCGAGATCGTTTTCAAGACGGCCATGGTGCTGCGACACAACAACGCTTACTGAAGTCGCCGGCTACCGGGGACGGCTACCGGGGACGGCTTCCGGGGCCAGCTTCGGGGGTCACCCCCATGGCGCCAGCGGTGGTCACGAGGGCAAAGCTACCCCGGCGCGCCAGGTTTCGATCAGTCTTCGTTTCCGACTTCAGCGTCGTCCTGAGGGACGGTGAAGGTGCCGCGCACTCGTCCACTCAGCGGTGTTTGCCCGACGAAGTTTGAGCGTTTCCCATCGACACTCCACAAGCCCGTGTCCAGATCAATCACCAGCCGCCCGCCAGAAAGCGAGTTCTCACCCTGGTCGAGCCGCACATCGCCGGCAAGCGTGATGATCCGGCGATTGAAGTCATAAACCGCGCTCGTCCCGGTGGCCCGCTCGCCCCCGCGCACGATGGAAACACCGCCCGTTGCGGTGATCCGCTGCAATTCGAGCGATTCCTCGTCCACGTAGTTCAGCAGCATACGCGGAGCGCGCACTTTCAGATCGGCCTGGGTGACAATCACATTGCCTGAAAACGCAACCCGGTTTTCGCGTTCCTGAACATCGATGCGCCCGGCATCGACGCTGACCGGGGCGCGGGTGTTGTGCGAGGCGATTCCCCCGCCCACGCCTTGCGCGCTCAGTTCCATGCCGCCCACCAGCGCAAGCGTCATCACAAACGCGCTGCCCGCATAGGCCAGCGCCAACGCAATGCGGTTGCGTTTCGGTGTCGAGTTCGGGGTCATTGTGGCATTCTCATCTTGCCGGGGGTCATGGTGAAGCGTGCATTGCCATCGAGCGTGAGCGTTCGGGCTGAAAGATCGGCCCGCATCGAATTTGCGGAAAAGGTTCCCGCCGCGATTTCCCCCTCGACCCCCTGATCGCCGACCATTTCACGCCGTTCAAGATCAACCGATACGCCTTTGGCCATCATCGAATACCCGTCGGCAGCGTTCAACCGGACCGGCCCATCGACCCGGACGATCTCGCTGTCGATATCGTAAGTGCCGCCATTTGCGGTGAGGCGCGCGGGACCTTCTGGCAAGAGCAATTGCGCGATCAGGTCCTCCATGCGCACTATGCCCTCGCTGCTGGAGCGCTGGACTGCCTCGCCCGCGGTGATCGAGAATGGTCGGCCGGTATCATCGCGCCCGCGATACATCGCGTTGTCAACGCTAAGGCGCTCATCAATCATCGCCACCTTGTCGCGATCCAGCAGAAAGCTGACTTCCCCGCGCGGGCTTAGTGGGGTGATGATCATCAACGCCGCGACCACGCCGACCCCGATGGGCAGGACGCGCGTCAGAAAGCCGACCAGCTTGTCATGGCTCGCCCCTGGCGCGGCGGCGTGCTGCCGGCGGCTTCGCAGCGCCTCGGCTTCATGGGTTTCGATGCGACGCTTGATCACCATGCGATTCGTTCCAAGTGATCCTATTCGTGGCTGAAAATATCGCGTTCCGCCCAGCCTGCAATATCGAGCAGCGCGCGGGTCGGCAGAAACGCAAAGCAGGCCTCGGCCAGGTGCAAGCGTTCCTCCCGCTTAAGCCTGCGGGTCAATTCGTCGCGAAGCTGGTGGAGATAACGGACATCAGAGGCGGCGTATTCGCGCTGCTCTTCGTTCAGGATCGGCCCGCCCCAGTCCGAACTCTGCTGCTGCTTGGATATATCGACATCCAGCAGCTCCTTTGAAAGGTTCTTCAGCCCATGGCGATCAGTGTAGGTGCGCACCAGCTTGCTCGCAATTTTGGTACAGAAAACCGGCTCTGCCATGACGCCAAGATAATACTGGATCGCCGCAAGGTCGAAGCGCGCGTAATGGTAGATCTTGACCCGGCTCTCATCCGCCAAAAGCCGCGAGAGGTTGGGCGCTTCGTATTCGCTGCCCACGCCAAAGCGCACCAGATGTTCATCGCCCGAACCATCGCTGATCTGGACAACGCACAACCGATCGCGCGCGGTGACGAGACCCATGGTCTCAGTGTCTACGGCAAGCGCCCTGTTGCCTTCGAGCGCGCCTTCGAGCACGCCATCGGGCAGGTCTTCTTCATGAAAATGCACTGTCATCGCGGCTGGCCTTACGCGACATGGGGATAGGAGGGAAGGGGCCAGTGGCACGGGGCAGGCCGCACGCGGTAAGGCCCAAAGAGTGGCACAGGACGACATCCCTCCATCATGGCGCGCCGCGCTTGAACCGGCGCTGTCCAGCCCCGAGGCGCGCAAGCTTGGCGGGTGGCTGAAAGCAGAGGAAGCGGGCGGCAAGGTGATCTACCCGCCACGCGGGCAAAGGCTGAGCGCGCTGGCCCTGACGCCGCTTGAGACAGTGCGCGTGGTAATCCTTGGGCAGGATCCCTATCACGGGCGCGGCCAGGCGCACGGTCTGGCGTTCAGCGTTGAGCACGGGGTCAAGGTGCCGCCCTCTCTGGTCAACATTTTCAAGGAATTGGAGAGCGATCTGGGCCTTGAACGCCCCCGTCATGGCAATCTTACACGATGGGCCGAGCAAGGCGTGCTGCTGCTTAACAACACGCTGACGGTGGAGGCCGGGCGCGCGGGCAGCCATGCCGGACGCGGTTGGGACGCGATCACCGACGCCTGCGTGGCGGCGGTTGCGGAGCGCGGAGCGCCGACTGTCTTCATTTTGTGGGGAAGCCACGCCAAGAAGAAAGCGGGCCGCGTCAAACCGCTGGGGCAGAGCGCAAACCACCTGATCCTGACCAGCCCGCATCCCAGCCCGCTCTCCGCGCATAACGGCTTCTTTGGTTCAAAGCCGTTCAGTCAGACGAATGCGTTTCTGGAGGATCAAGGCGTCCCGCCCGTCGACTGGAGCGTGTGATCCATGCCCCCGGTGTAAGACACAAGAGACAGTGTTCTGATTGATAAAAGCGAGCCCTCCACAAAACGCGACAGTGTGAAGAAGCGGCGCAACGCCTATCAAAGACTGCGAGTGTAGGAAAACGCCACGATCCGACCCGTCGACAGTGAGCGTCATGGTTCAGCCACATCCATTTGGTTCGCTGTGAAAATTGTGTCACGGCATAAACCCAAACATTCTCTATGAAGCACAGATTGCGCGCAGTGGACGCAGACGATCAAGCCGAGCAATATGACCGATATTGAATCGCATGATTTCCAAAAGCCCAGGGCTGCTCCAACGCACAATCGAGGCAGTCTGATAGAAGCAATATTTCGCCAACCGATAATCTTGTTTGTTGCCGTGAATAGAAATTCAAATCCTGACGCGACAGTTTGGTATCAGCAAAGACTGTAATTTCCAAATTTGGAAGGAAAACTTTAAGTTTAGGAAATTTCCCGAACAAAAACTTGATCCCAAAAAACGAAGGCGCCAATCAGGCTTC
>JBCBKF010000009.1:0-22600 GCA_038522255.1 Pseudomonadota bacterium | reverse complement strand
CGCCCGCGTTCAGGCGCGCAACTGGCGGCTCGCAGCTCTTGGATCATTGGCATTGGCGTTTGTTTTAGCGGGCGTGACAAAGGATTGAGTGGAACGCCAGACAAGACCGCCCGCTAAAACAAACGCCAATGCCAATGATCCAAGAGCTGCGAGCCGCCAGTTGCGCGCCTGAACGCGGGCGGAGCCGATCCGATCATCCCAGGCTTGCGCTGCGCGTTGATAGGGCGTGACAGGTTCGGGCGTTTCGCCGTATCGGTTTCCAGGTCGTTTCCAAAGCATAGTTGTTTACTCCTCATCTTTCAGGCGCGGGGACTCTCCCGCGCCGGGACGGTCGCCGTCGCGCACAGCTGCAGCGGCGGTCATGCCGGCATCGCGTGTAGTCTGGCTGCGGCGGATTTTTCGGGCCCAGTCTGGCGCGCTCACATCATTTGCCGGAGCAGCAGGACCAGTCCCTGCCCCTGTACCGCTTGTGGCAGAAAAAGCTGCGCGGCCACCGGAGCGAAACCGATTCCCGGCTTCGCCCGTCATTCGGCTGAACACACGCCCCGCGCTGCTTCGAACGGAGGCAGCACCTGCGGAGACGACACCGCCCATTCCAGCAGCTGCTGCTTTCATGCCGCTTGCGCCCGAAGCCGTACTGGCAAGCGCATAAGCGGTGCGCGCACCGCCTGCCATGGAGGCCGCCGCACCGATCGAGCTCGTCGCAACACCTGCCGCGCGGAAGACTGCCCCGCCCGCAATCGCGCCGCCCGCTGCACCGCCAGCTGCCACACCAGCGACAGTGCCGATGGCGGCACCTGCACCAAGCTGCGGCGCGCCGGATACGAGGCCTGTCGCAATGCCGGGACCGAAGATACCGAGCGCCAGCATGGCCAGCGATCCGAGAATGACGGAGGCCGCCTGCTCGAGGGTGACCTCGTCAGGCGCGAAGGTCGATGTGATCGAGCCGAAGATGGTCGAGCCGATGCCGACAATGATGGCGAGCACCATGAGCTTGATACCCGACGAGATGACATTGCCGAGGACGCGCTCGGCCAGAAAGCTGGTCTTGTTCCAGAGCGCGAAGGGGATGAGGACAAAGCCGGCCAGCGTCGTCAGCTTGAACTCGATGATGGTGATGAAGAGCTGTATCGCCAGGAAGAAGAAGGCCAGCAAGGTGATCAGCCAGGCCAGGAATAGGACCGCAATGATCACAATGTTCGTGAAGAAGCCAATCGGCCCGGTCAGTTTCGAGATTTCGTCAAGCAGCGGATAGGCCGCGTCGAACCCGGTCGCGGCCACAAAGCCCGGCTTCATGATGTCATCGGCAGTAATGGTGCCGCCCGTCGCATTCAAGCCAAGCTGGGCGAAGCTCTGGAAGATGATGTTTGACAGGAAAGAAAAGTTATCGAGAAGCAGCGCAAAGAAGCCGACATAGAGCACTTTTTTCAGAAACTTGGCGATCACATCGCTATCTGGCCCCATCGCCCAAAACAAACCCGCCAAAGTTATGTCGATCGTGATCAGGGCTGTGGTCAGGAAGGCGACATCCGCGGCCAGCAGACCAAATCCGCTATCGATATAGGTGGAGAAGGTTGCAACGAATTGATCGATGACATTGAGGTCTTCCATCACTCTTCCTCACTTACGCGTATAGGCAGAGCCATCACCGCGAAAGCGCTGGTGGCGAGTACGGGCCTGCTCTTCAATCGCGGCGCGCCGAGCCTCTTCGAGCGCAATCATGCGATAGTGCGAGGCCATCAGCTGCTGCATCTGCTGCTTGACCGATAGAGCTATGAGCTGATTGCCTGCCTGCACAGCAGACAGGTTCCCCGCAGCGCCCTGACTTTCTTCAACCAGCGTCGTCAACGTGTCGCGCGACTCCGAGATTGAGCCGACAATGCCAGACTGGATCATGATGGCGCTGCGAAACGCGCTGCGCGTCACGACCCATTGATCAGTCGCGCGCTCGACAATTTCTTCATTGGTGAGGTCCTTATAGGAGTCCGGAAAGCGCTCCTCGTAGCGACGCTCAGACTCTTCTACCTCATAAGTGATTTCGTCGGCCTCACGCATGAGCGCGTCGATGCGTTCAAGGATGCGCTTCAGGTGTTCAATGGAATCAAAATCGAGGGATTTTAGATCTTCGGCCTGATTTATCAGCATCTGGGCTTCATTCTGAAGCTGCTCAATCTGATTATTGATCTGTTCGAGTGTGTTGGCAGCCGTCAGAATATTCTGAACCAGATTGGTCGGATCGATAACCACATCCCCGACACCAAAGATGGCATCGGCGCGCGGCGAGGCGATAAAGACAAAACTGCCCGCAATCAGTAACGGGATTATTCGGCGGCGCATGGGACACCTCCCTCTTTGGTTTCAAGAATGAGATCGGCGGCCCAGGTGAGCCCCTTATAGGCGAGCCAGGCCGGCGCGAAGGCCTCGCCGCGCTGAATGAGATCATCCATCGCGGTCTGGTCGGCCTTTGAGCCGGCGGCGCAGAAGGCGAGTGCAACAGGCCCGAGTTCGAGATCGAAAAGCCGGTTGCCTGCCGGGCTCTGGACATAATAGTCCCGCTTCGGCGTTGCTCGCGCGATCAATTCGGTCTGTCGATCACTTAGGCCAAAACCAGAATAAGTATCTGCCTGCCCTGGCTCTTGTGCCCGCGCATTGGGTAGGAAGATGCGGGTTGGGCAACTTTCGATAAGGGCGGGCGCGATCGCGCTGCCGGATATGTCAGATAGGGATTGGGTGGCAAAGACCACAGACACATTCTTCTTGCGCAAGGTTTTGAGCCACTCGCGCAAGCGTCCGGCAAACATGGGATGATCGAGAAAGACCCACGCCTCATCCAGTATGAGCAGCGTCGGCGCACCATCGAAGCGCTCCTCCAGCCGGTGGAAAAGATAGGCCAGGACGGGTGCAACAAGCCGGGGCTCGTGCATCAGGCCTTCCATCTCGAATGTGGCTGCACCACCTTTTGACAGACTGTCCTCGTCGGCGTCGAGCAGCCTGCCGAAAGGGCCTTCCAGCGTGTAGGGTTGCAAAGCTTGGCGCAGCTCGCCAGACTGGATCAAGGCCGTAAGACCCGTCAGTGTTCGCTGCTCTCGAGGGGTTTCTGCAAGATTGGAAAGCGCCGACCAGACGGCCTCCTTGACGGCAGGGGTCAGTTCAACACCCTCTTCCCCCAGAAGCCCGAGCACCCAGCTCTGCGCGAAGGACAGCTCAGCTGCCTCGTTAATGCGGGCAAGCGGCTGGAGCGACAGACCGCCATCAAGGGCCAGATCATAGTCCTGCCCGCCCATGGCCAGCATGGAGGCGCGGGCCGAGCGCCCCTTGTCGAAGACAAAGATCCTTGCGCCGTCATAACGCTGAAATTGCAGAGCCAATAGTGATAGAAGCACGGACTTACCTGCGCCGGTCGGTCCAACGATCATGGTGTGGCCGACATCGCCTTGGTGGGTGGAAAGCCGAAACGGCGTTCCGGAACTGGAGCGCGCCATAAGCAAAGGCGGCCCGTTCAAATGGGTATTCCTTTCAGGTCCCGCCCAGACTGCGGCGAGCGGTGCCATATGCGCGAGATTAAGCGAGTGCACGATGGGTTGACGCACATTGGCATAGGCATGCCCAGGCAGCGTGCCGAGCCAGGCGTCGACCGCATTCACAGTTTCATAGATCGCGGTAAAGCCATGCCCGTTCAGCACGCGTTCGATGGCGCGGGCGCGCTCATCGGCAATATCCGGGTCTTCATGCAGCACAGCGATGGCGGTCGTTAGATATCCGAAGCTCACATGATCTGCGCCAAGCGCTTGTAGGGCGGCATCTGCGTCTGCAGCCTTATTGTCAGCGTCAGAATTCACCATTGACGAGGGTTCGTTCTCGAGTGTTTCCTTGAGAATGGCCGCGATCGATTTGCGCTTGGCAAACCATTGGCGGCGATAACGCGTGAGCGTCTTTTCGGCTTCCGGCTTGTCCATGGGCAGAAAGCGCGTCACCCAGCGATAGGCAAAGCCGAGGTGGTCGAGGTCGCCCAGAAGCCCCGGCTCGGTCATGGCCGGGAAGCCCTGAACCGATACGACCCTCAGAGCGTGTCCTCCGAGATCTGGCGCAAGTCCGCCCGTTAGTGCGCTGTCGCAGAGCAGAGCATCAAGGCACATCGGCGTACCAGGCGCGCGCACGCGGTGGCGCTTTGTGGAAACCGCCACGTGAAGGAAGGTGAGTGTTTCATCATCATCCAGCCAGGCCACTTCCGGCATCAAGCTCTCCATGAGATCGAAGGCGCGGCCTGTTTCGGTCTGGAACCGCGTCAGACTGTCCTCCCAGAAGCTCCGCGGGGCATCCGCCGGATCGTCGATCATCAGCGTTTCGACGCGGCCCTGCCGGTCGGCAGGCGGCAACCAGCAAAGGGTCAGATAACAATCTGTTTCGAAATGGGTTCCACCCTCTTCAAAGAGATGGCGGCGCTCTTCATCGACGAGCCAGCTGGCAGCATCCGTGAAGGAGGCATCCGGATAATCGGTACTCGGGCGGCGCGCGGCTTCGAAGAACATTGCCCAGCCGGAACCGAACCTTCGCAGCGCGTTGTTGACGCGCGCTGTATAGGCGACGCGCTCTTCGGACCCTGAGCTTTCAAGGTCTGGCCCGCGATAGCGCAGCGTTCGCTGCAATGAGCCATCCTTGTTGAAGACGATGCCTGGCGCGATAAGTGCCGCCCAGGGCAGATAGTCGACGAGCCCTTTCGGGCGCGTTCGGTATTCAGCGAGATTCAGCATGAGAGATAGCTCCGGTGACGGACATGGCGGACAAGCACTTCCATGAATTTCGGGTCGCGCTTGGCCGCCCAAACGCAAAGTCCGTGAGACACAAGCCAGTAGACAATTCCGACACCCCACATCTGAAGCCCAAGGCCGAGCGCCGCCGCAAGTGTGCCGTTCAGGATCGCGGCCATGCGCGGAGCACCTCCGAGCAAAATCACCTCGGTTAGCGAGCGATGCAGAGGGACTGAGTAACCATCCGGAAGGGTGTCAGCGCCGGCCATCAGACCGTCGCCCCGCCGCCGAAGGAGAAGAAGGAGAGAAAGAAGCTGGTCGCGGCAAAGGCAATCGACAGACCAAAAACGATCTGCAGAAGCTTGCGTATGCCGCCGCCTGTCTCTCCAAAGGCGAGGCCGAGCCCGGTCAGGATGATCACAATTGTGGCCAGGATTTTTGCAACCGGCCCTTCAATGGATTCAAGGATGGATTGGAGCGGGCCCTCCCAGGGCATGCCGGAGCCTGCAGCATGGGCAGGTCCGGCGAGCACCAGAACAAGGCTGGTAAGGGCAAGGATTTTTATACTGTCTCTATTCATTTCGGTCTCCTTTGCGGATTTGCGTCGCCGACCAGAGACAGGTCGGGGCTGACAGGTGAAAGGGCATAACCATCGGGCGTAAGGCCATTTAGGCGCGCAACGGTTTCGACGCGGCGCCGACCGCCGCGCCGAGCAATGAAAACAACGCAATCAATGGCCTCAGCGATAAGCTCGTGGGGAATATTGGCGGAGGCTTCACCGATCAATTGCTCGAGCCGATGAAGCCCTGCCAGCGCTGAATTGGCGTGCAGTGTGGCTATCCCGCCTGGATGACCTGTGTTCCAGGCCTTAAGCATGTCGAGGGCTTCGCCGCCGCGCACCTCGCCAATAATGATGCGATCAGGCCGTAGGCGTAGCGTCGAGCGAACGAGATCAGATAGGGACGCGACCCCAGGCTGAGTGCGCATCTGCACAACGTCTTCAGCGACGCATCGCAGCTCGCGTGTGTCTTCCAGAATAACCACCCGGTCGCCGGTTGCAGCAATCTCTGCGAGCAGCGCATTGGCAAGCGTTGTCTTGCCTGACCCTGTGCCACCCACAATCAGAACATTGGATTTGTCGGCAATTGCTGTGCGCAGCGCGTCTGCATGATGGACGGGCATGACGCCAGAGGCGATGTATTCACCCAGACCAATGATCCGGCCAGCAGGCTTGCGGATGGAGAAACACGGCGCAGGTGTAACGGGCGGCAAACAGCCTTCGAACCGCTCACCGCTGATCGGCAGCTCAGCTGACACGATTGGCGAGCGAGCTGTCGCATCTCTTCCAATATGAGAGGCAACCAGTCGGATCACGCGTTCGACATCTGCTGATGGCATGACGCAGCCCGACACCACCCTGCCCTCACCATGGCGATCAAACCAGAGACGCCCGTCTGGATTGACCATGATTTCGGTCACATCTGGGTCACCTAGCGCAGCGCTAATCCTAGGCCCGAGCGCGCCTGCCAGCATTTCGCTGGTGCGTTTGAGAGAGAGTGCTTCACGCATCGCTGGCCTCGGTCTCAGGCGCAGGCTGATGCAGCCGGTCGAGCTCGGCTTCGGTCAGAAAATCAGTTTCATCCGCGATAAGCTCATCAACGGCGCGCTGCAGCAATCGGCGTCCGGCCCGCAGGTCCCGTCCAAGATGATCAACAAAGCGTTCAAACCGGGCATTGCCCTGCGCGCGCGCCGCATCCATCTGGCTTGGCGGCACGGGCGGGGTCACCGTCAGATAATAGCGCACGAACAAGGCTGTAAGCTCATTTAGTATGAGGTCATTGCGCTCAAGCCGGTCGAATTGGCGTGTCAGCCGATCGAGGCGACGGACGATAGCAGCGTCGCGTTTGTCATCATGATGACTGGCAAAAAAGGCCGATAGCGCCTTATCGACAACCGAGCTCTCGGTCTCATTAGGCCGGGCCGCTATGGCGCGCACACGCTGGTAGTTGTCTTCACAGACATAGGGATGAAGGCGCGGCTTCATGGCTCGTCCTCATCAAGCAGGTCAGTCCCCATCAGATGATCAAAGGCATCTGCTTCGGCGATCTCCTGACCGAAAATATCTGTCTCTGAAGCTTCGCCATCTAGAGAGGGCTCCAAAGCCGTATCGTCTGCAACATCAACGTCAGTTTCCGCTGACTTGCCGAGTTCAGGATGGAGCTCTTGCGCAGCAGCTTCCTGGGCATCGGGCATAAGCGCGGCGTGGATCGTCGCGGTTCGGCCATACCATTCGCTCGAGCGCATCGCTTCATCGCCAGAGGTCGAAGCCGGTGGATCCATCACCCGGTCAAGGAAATTGCGGTCGAGATAATAGCGCAGTTTCTTTGCACGCACGGGCGGTGAACCCGCGACCAGAACGAGTTCATCATCCGGCGGCAACTGCATCACTTCGCCAGGCGTCAGCAACTGGCGGGCGGTTTCCTGGCGCGACACCATAGTATGCGACAGCCAAGGCGCGAGTCGGTGGCCGGCAAAATTCTTCATCGCCCGGAGTTCGGTCTTGGTGCCGAGCGCGTCTGATATCCGCCGCGCCGTGCGCTCATCATTGGTCGCAAAGGCGACGCGGACATGGCAATTGTCGAGAATGGAATTGCTCGGCCCGTAGGCTTTTTCGACCTGGTTCAGCGACTGGGCAATAAGGAAGGCTCGCAATCCATAGCCAGCCATGAATGAGAGAGCGCTTTCAAAGAAGTCGAGCCGCCCAAGCGCTGGGAATTCGTCGAGCATGAGCAGGACCTCGCGGCGTCCGGGCTCGGGTAGTTCTTCTGTTAGCCGTCGCCCGATCTGATTGAGGATCAGGCGCATCAAAGGCTTAGTGCGCGACAGATCGGAGGGCGGAACTGCCAGATAGAGTGAGAGTGGACGGTCTGCATCAACCAGATCGGCGATCGCGAAATCGCTGCCCGCTGTCGCCATTGCCACCACTGGATCGCGATAGATCGACAGAAAGGACAAGGCCGTGGAGATGACGCCAGAACGCTCATTGGCCGCCTTGTCGAGTGCTTCGCGGCAAAGTGAGGCGATGGTTGGATGCACCTTCGGTGTTTCATCTGTTCCCAGATGATTGGTCTGCATCATCAGTTTCAGCGTGTCAGCGACAGGACGGTTCGGGTCGGTCAGCAGTTCTGCAACGCGCGTGAGGGTCTTGTCGCGCTCCGCGTAGAGCACATGCAAGATGGCGGCGACGAGAAGCGCAAAGGCGGTGTTCTGCCAATGGTTGCGAACGCTCAGCGTGCCTTCAGGGTCGACAAGAATATCGGCGATGTTCTGCGCGTCGCGCACTTCGTTTGCGCCAAGTCGCACTTCTAGAAGCGGATTGAACCGCGCGCTCTCAAGAGACGTTGGATCAAAGCGGATGCAGCGGGAGAAGCCTGAGCGCCCGCCCGCTGTGAGCTGCCAGTTCTCACCCTTGATATCATGGACCACGGCCGAATGCGGCCAGGATAGAAGCGTCGGCACAACAAGCCCGACGCCTTTGCCTGACCGGGTCGGCGCAAAGGCCATTACATGTTCGGGGCCGGAATGACGCAGATATGCCCCTTCAGACAGACCAAGGAAGACGCCGTCGGAGCCAAGCAGTCCCGCCTTTCGAATATCTCGGCGCACCGCCCATCTCGATGAGCCGAAGGTAGAAACGTTGCGTGACTGGCGCGCCCGCAAGGCAGAGCCGACAATGGCGATCAGTAATCCGGCCAAGCCGCCTGAGGATGCGATCAGCCCGGCCCGATCAAAAACCTCCGGAGCGTAGGCCTCGTAGGAATACCACCAGCCGAAGAAAGCCCAGGGCGCATAGACCGGTTCACCTAACAGGCGGAACCAAGGCTCGCCTAATTGAGTCGAATAGCCAAGGGCGTGCGCCGTCCATTGCGCCGCCGCCCAAACTCCACAGATTGCTGCGAGGAGGACGAGGAGCACTTGCCAAAAAAGGATCGTTGTCAGTCTCATACCCCTAAGACTGAGACATCCGCCCCCTTTTCGTCCAGAGAGTAAATTTCATAAAAACAATAGGTTACGGAGGCGCGATCAGAAATCCAGCGCACCCTCGCGAAATCTCGTGAAAGTCAGTGAAAAGACTTGGCCGCGCTTTAAGCAGCAGGTCAGATCGCCAGAAGCGCACCCCGTCTCGCCTGCACACCCGCAGCGATACTCTCAATAAGCGCAGCTGGTACGGTATTGTCCGCGAGGTCTGTAATCACTTCAAGCGCAGCAGGAATAGAAGCTTCCAATTCCTCGCAAAGTTGATCGACGCTGCCTCTTGGCAATCCAGCTGCCTCCGCGCTCTGTTCAAAGTGTCGCCGCGAAATCTGTTCGATCTGGTAGCGGTTATTGTCTCCGAGAGACATGGCGAGTTTGTAGCGATTGCGCGCAATGCGACCCGCATCAACAATCGGCTGAGCAGAAATCACGTCGTAAAAAGGTGCCAGCACGAAGCGCCCATCCGGACGATGCTGAATCGAGAAATTCTTGGCATGCCCATCCGTAGCTCCGATCAGCCAGAAGATCATCTGAGCCCGGAAAAAAGCGAGCCGGTCTTCATATGGTTGGTCACTTTCCTTGAGCCTCTCCAGAATTGCTAGCACGCTTGGACCCTCCTCGCGCTGGTATTTGCGAGACGAGGGAACAGACAGGGCCTGGCAGAAATCCTCCTGTGGCAATCGGAGCAAGCGTCCGTCATCGGTCCAGAGCCGGTCGAACCGCGTGACGCTGAGCGCGAGCTGGTCTTCGAAGCTCTCGATTGCGGCTTCAGCGACATCAAGTCCAAGCGCCGCGCAGAGCTTCAAGCAAACAAATTCGTTCTGAACGCTGTCATTCAGATCGATGTCGTTGTGTATGACACCGATGGCCGGTTTCAGAATATGGGTTGTCGCCGTTGTTCCAATCGGGCGATGCCACAAACCGTCCTTTTTCAGCAGGGCAGTCTTATCCTGCGCGCCTGCGATGGAGATACGAAAATCCTCATCGTCTGGATCGAGACCGAGGGGAGCCACACGCAGACGGCGAATGAGGTCAGCGATCTCCGCCTCGCCTACAGGCTCGCCGCGCACCTCCCCTGCCATGCCGGGCGTGTCATCCTCACCAAGGAATTGAAGTGCTCCGACACAGTCTCGGCCTGTGACCGCGAGCAATGAAAACGCATCGACGCCTTCAGCCCCCAGCCGATCAGCGACATTGCGCCGAACGCGGTTAGCGTCTGGTAAGAGGTTCTCGAACACGTTGACGACATCAAATCCGCGCCAGGTCTGATCCGACAATGGCAAGGAGATAGAGACTGGCATGGCATTGTCCCATGCTAGCCAGTCCGGGTCGTAAGCGAAACTGATCGCGCCGCTAGACGCCTGCTCCAAGAGTCCAACCTTCCGAGAATTCAGAAAGATGTTCAGCCGCCGCGTTTGTGACCGACGCGCCATCAGAATATCTCCCCGAAGTCTGTCTTGCCTGACCGGTCCGAAACAACGAGTTCCAGTCCGAGCGCCGTCAGGGCATCGAAAAAGACCTCCATACGGGTGGCGGGTTCACCAGCTTCAAGTTTTGACACGGTGGCCTGGCGCACATTCATGCGATTACCGAGCTCGGTCTGCGACCAGCCGCGTGCCCGGCGCGCCTTGCGCACCAGATCGCCTGCCATTCGGGGGCTTCTCACCAGATCTGCCATCGGTTTCACTCCATACGCATTTGCGGATAAAGCAGATATATACGCTAATACGTATATTTCAAGTTAATACGCGAAACCGTATAGGACGAATTTGCGAGACACCGTTTAGGTGTAACTCACTTCGCTACGACAAAAATACTGGATGACCACAACCGGTTACAAACTTATGCTCACGATGGACCCGACCCCACGCGAAGAAGCTCTTGATGGTCTCATTGCCGGCGGTGCGATGACCAGGAAGGAACGCGTGTTCCTCGACTCACCCGAAGGCGAACACATGTGGCCTCGCCCCAAACACTGATTATCGTCCAATCCCGCGCCCTTTAGTGAGAGTCCAGCTGATCTGGCCCTTGCTGATCTGTCCGGTGACACTCTTACCTCGATTGCGTTCCAGAACCTTGCGCCATGGCACGATAGTAAAGTCATTCTGTCTTTCGATGACGGCAAACCGGCCGCTTGGTCGATCGAGGTGCTGTTTATACACGCCCTCAATACGCCCTGCATTTGGTGCCCTGCGATAGGTTTTACCCAAACTGTGAGAGACTTCCTTGCCCGCCGCATCCAGATCCATCTGCTCAAGTTTGCCGAGCTGTTTTTCTGAGAGCTTTCCGTTTGCGGGGACTGTGATTCCAATCTCTTTCAGAAACGCAATGCGATTGTTCAGGGCGTCACGCACTTCGCCGCCCCAGCCAACATGGCTCGCCTCATACGCTGGCGCGTGATCAAGCCAGGTTGCCCCAATCGCAGATTGTTGCGCAGAGAGCGGCGAACGTGATTCAATGGTCATAGAGAGCGGCGCGCGCCCGGCTCTTCGCCGCTGCCAGGCTTCTACTTTTGAAAGATGGTCATCCGGTATATGCCAACTGCCATCACTCTCCCGGCGAACCAACCCTGCCCGGCGCAGCGCCTCAAGCCTGCGCACATGCGCGGCTATAAATTCCGGACCTGCCTTTGGGTCAGAAGACTGATGCAGCCCCGCACTATAGATGCCTTGATGTCGTGCGGCTATCTCAGCGACGGTTCGGTCTGCAGGTTTCGGAGATGTGTCTGGGGGTCTTAGGCTGACGACCGAACCAATATCCATATCCTCTAATTGAGAGGGATCACCAATGCCGCCATAGACAGCGCGGCCATCAAGGCCATCGAGGATGACATAGGCCTGATCGTGACCTTCTCCGCTGACACCTTTCGCGAGGACTGCACCTGTTACTTTGCGCCCATTAGGATCAACTGATTTCAGAATGGCGTCTGGGTCAAACCGCCGGCCCTCGAGGCCTGCAAGCGCGCGGTTCATCGCCTTAGCGATATCGCGCCGCTCCCCGAGACCTGTCAAAATGGCTTCTAACGCGTCTGCCAGTTTCCAGACGGCTCTACCAGTCTTCTCCGCAAGCCCTAGTCGCTCGAGTGTCTTGAGCCGCGCGGCATGAACTGACCGCCATTCAGAGGGTGACTTTCCCAGCTTCAATTCACCGGCTTCCCCGGCTTGCCTAATCAAGAAGCGGTCAATGCGCGTCAATCGCTCAGCGCTCGCCTCTCGGGCGATTTTCTGTTTTGCCTCCAAGACGGTTTCGGGCCCAAGTTCGAGTGTCACAAGACCCTCAGCCCGATTTCGGATCGTATGAGAGATATAGGCACGCGGCATGACAAGATCACGGCCATCATCCCGCTTTCCCCTTACTACGATATGGGCATGGGGATGGGCGGTATCGTCATGCACGGCTGCGACCCAATCCAACCGCGTGCCAAGATCCGTTTCCATCTGGCTGACCAGGTCACGAGCAAAGGGTTTGAGGTCTGCAAGTTCGGCTCCGTCTTCCGGTGACACAATGAACCGGAAATGGTGACGGTCCTTCTCGGCATTCTCAACGAAATCCCGGGTCGGTGCGTCGTCGCTGATATCGTTGAACAGCCGTCCCTTCTCCTGATCCAGTGCGGCGCTATCGCGGCGAATGTAGCCAAGATGCGCGCGCAGGGCTCCAACGCTGGAGGCTGACATTCGAACGATCCGTGCCTTTACAACAACGCGCCTCTGACCAACCGATCGGACCTGCGAAAAGCGTCCGGCTCCGTACCTTCCGCGAGGCGGCCCTGCAGCGCTCATGGATCGCGCCATTCGCGAGAGAAAAGTCTTCGCACGCCGCCCTGAGCCCCGCGACCGAATACGCCCAGGTCGGACTTCAAAGCGGTCATCTCCAGCCTCGCTCATGAGCGTCTCAGCGATGAAGCAGTGTGAGACGGCGTGAAATAGCGCCGCGTCAACCTGTTGAAAAAGTTGACATCTTCTTCCGAGCACAGCGCTGCACATTCCCAAATGGCGCTGTGAAAAATGATGTGCAGACAAGGTGCTAACAACATTACGGCGCTGCGCGCTTTTATCTTGCAATCCGCGCCCAGAGCCCGCGCCCCGGCCAAGTCCGCACCTTGCGCGTCCACCTGCACATCATGACGCCCGCCGATATATCGGACCGGTCCCAAAACGAGGGACGTATGGACCGGTCCGATATATCGACTGTCGAAAGAGGTTTCTATCCGGGTTGAAACCAGAAACACGGTTTCATGTGGAAGTGTGAAGCATCCAGCTGGCAGTTGAGGTAAAGCTCGCCCCATGTGATCGGAATCTTTAATCTCTAGACGTTCTCCATCTGGCAGCAGAATTGTAGAATCGATCCGGCAAATTTCATCTCCCGCAACAGCGCCAATTGTCTTGATTACGGGTATGCCAAGCGGCAGATAAATTCGATCATTTGCAAGTTCACCAGCTTGCTTTGGAAGATGAGATGCGACGAGATCGCCTTGACCAAACGCTTTACCGGGAAAGACCTTGTACCATCCAACCTGAGCACTCGCAGACGGATTATAGACGAGCCTCGGCGCTGGGTTCAGAAACGTCGGGATCAGCAGCAGAACCAGTCCCAAAATCACCCAAATGATGAGCCAAACAGAAGGCCGTTTCATTTGCTGACACCTCGCACCCAAAGGGGGAATCCAGCAGCTAGCCTGCCCCCAAGAACGTGCCACTGCTCCGCATCTATACGCTCCAGAACGGTCGGCTCACCCAGCTTTTCGAACTCTGAAAGCGCACGTCTTGCGCGGTCTTTTCCATATCCTGTTAGGAGAATTCTGGCTCCTGGACGGACACCAGTGACTGACGTCAATTGCTCGCCTGCCCCACCTGCCTGCAGCACGTGAACACTCCAGTGAATTGTTCCATGGCGGCCCGCCGCCCAGCGCTCATATCCGAATATCTGGCCGGTTTCGAACACTGCTAGACGCCTTCGCCAGTCGAGCCTCACCCACCGGCGCGGCGTCCCGAAGAGAAGGCGATGATTGCGCTTATTCTTCCTCCAAGACACCGACACTGTGGTCAGTACATCTTCAGTGCGCATGACCGTTTCCTGGACGTGAAAACTTGATCAAATCATCCTCGTGATAGACCACGCGCTGGCCATGTTTGTGGAAACGCGGCCCCTTTCCGGCCCATCGCCAATTATCAAGTGTTCTGGCTCCAACACGCAAAAATTCTGCGGCTTCCTCAGTTGTCAGGAATGGGCTCGTTTTTCTCTTCTCCGTCATGATTTACTCCTTTCATATCGGAGCGCCGCTCGAGACCTCCCGTGCAGCGCTAAGAACAATCGGGCCAAATCGAAATCCTAATTTGAAGTGTCGAATTGAGGGGTCGCGAGGCGACACCCCTCTTAACCAAGTCGACGAAGACGCTAGGGAAAGTGACTATAAACGGAAGAAAGCCGCTCCGGAGGATGGCTCCGAAGCGGCTTCGATGGTCCTGAATCCCATGGCTAATCGCGCGGGTTCCAGAGGATGACGTGGCGGCCTTTCTTGCCTTTCACGGGCGCGAGATTTGCGTAGATCTTGCGCGGTCCGATCTGCGGGTCTGCAAGTGTAACCGAGACATATTCGCGTCCCGAGGATTTGGCTTTACGCATCCAGCCGCCGCCGATTTCGGTCGAGGTCTCCCCGGCAAAGATGCGATAGTCCGGCTGTCCGTCCTCAGCTTTTTCCGAATTCTTCTCGATACGGATGGCGGCTGAGAGGTTCATCATTGCGAGGGCGCCTTCGAAGCCTGTTTTGGTTTCGCTGACATATCCGAGTGCATTGGCCATGGTGTTCTCCTTTTCGTTTCCTTGGCTGTCTTGGGGACCTTTTGTTCCCGTCGACGCCGGACCGCCCGGACGGGGGCGGACAGGCTTGAACCTCACAAGGGCGAAACGCAGTGTAGCACCCGGTCCGCGTAGAATTTTTTTATCCGCGAGGAGCCGCAAAGCGGCGGGGAAAATTCTTCGAAGGACCGGTTTCAAGGCAGGCTGGCCGCGTCCAGGTCACACGGCAAGAGACGGGAACGGGAGAACTGCCTCTGACAAGCGAGCATCAGAAAAGGGCAGCAACGGGCCAGAAATACCGATGCAAAGCGACCCTCGAGTTGGGCGCTTTTTCGCCTTTTCTATCCATGATCCTGACCTGCACGCTCTGCAGTCTGGATATGAAAGAGCCGCCCGGTGACCATCACCCGGCGCCCTTCAATTGCCGCGTTAACGGGAGACTAAAACGCCAGGGGGCGTTCTGTTGCTCGAGGACTTGGGCCTCGCGGGCGTCAGGGTCTTCGAGGTCGTCGAACAGGCTACTGATCCGGTTCCGTGTCTGTCTCCTCTTCTGGCGGACAGAGTGAAAGGCCCAGTTTCCATGCCGGGGCTCTCCAGTTGATTTTGGTGAAAGGGAATCCATCCACATCGCGCGATGGGTCCGGGTCGGTTTCGCCCCAATCATAATCGCGGATGGAAATTAGCGGCGCGCGTCCCTCCACCCATATCTCGGCGACTTGGCTGTCGCAAATGATCAAAGTCATGCGCGGGCGCGGCTCAAGCTTGTCGAATGCCATCGCTAATGGCTCCAGAAAACGTGGACTTCATCAAAGCCCAACTGAAAGACCATGATCTCGCCATTCAACGACATGTCGCGGGCAAGGGAATGCCAGTCTATATAGTATTGCAGGCTCTTTGGAATTTCGGTGCCAATGCCTTCGTGCAGTCTCTCGGCAAAATCCGCCACGCGTTTGTATTCGCCTGCATAATCCTCGAACGCTGCGCGAGTGAGGCTAAGATCACCTCCAAAATGGCTCAATACCTTGCCGCCAAGCTCGCCATGCTCCTCGATGAAATCGGCAAGCTTGTACACGGTCTCGAATGAGGCGTGTTCGGACAGGTTCGCGCCCTCGAAGCCCCCATAATCGTGGATCGCCCATTCCTCAGCCTCAGGTTCCGGCGAAGCCGCCAGCATGGCGCGCACCTGTTCCCAAATTTCGTCAGGCGTGGTCGCATCAATCCAGCGCCCGTGCAGGCGACCATTGTTGTACGCCGCAAGGCATGCCACGTAGATGCGCGGTCTATCACGCTGCGCGGGTGCGGTGTTGGCTGCAAGGGGTGCAGCGTTTGCGAGTTGGTCAGTCATGTCAGTCTCCATCCCCGCCCGCGTTCTTTTCCCGACAGTCGGGTGGGCGGCGAGGAGGTGCATGGGCCGGAGCGCATCAGGGCGGCGCGCAAGGGGAGCCGTAGGTATGACGTTTAAAGACGATCAAAGATAACAAAGTCCCGCCCCCTTGCGCGGCGAAGGCGCTCTGGCAGGCGCACCGTCTGCCCACCTGACTGATGGGATAGATATTGAGGCGGGATGACGCTGAATACTATCTTCAGGCAAGCGGGCAAAGAAGTCATTAGCTCAGCGGCTTACGTCGCCCTAAAACGGTCGCTGACAGTAACACCGTCAGATGTAAGGCTTTGCATTTTTTCGACTTTGTTCCATGGTCCCTCAAGAAAGAGATTGGGGACAAGTATGCTTCTACGCCGCGTTACAAAACACGTCAAAGAACAGAACGGGTTTGTGACTGATCATTTGGCGCGCGAGGCTTAAACTCGCCCCAGATCGGTCGCTCGTGGATTCTGAAAAGCGAGCAATAGCGGTCATAAGCGAATAGACATGTTTTCGAACAGTCTAAGGGTTCGTGTTCGAGCTATGAAAACGACGTGCATCGTTTTCAAGCATCGCATCTATTTAGCGGCAATGTCTCAGCTTGCCCGCGGTATTCGCGGTCAAATCTGGACGAACGCTTTACCAATATTCTCAGCACGTGCCTTGAAGCGGACTAGAGTGTCCTCTTTGGTTGCACACACCAGATAACCGCCACCTCTAGAAACCACTCGCTCAATATGCGCCCACATGACGTCGGGTGTCTTAGCCTGTCGCCAAGCTTCCGCGATGCTTGCGTCCATGCGTTTTTCCCCTCCGAACCGATCTGGGCGAGCACGCGCGCCGTCCCAGATGTCGGTGTTCAAGAGGCCGGGACAGAGAATGGTTGACGTGATGCCCTCGCGCCCCACTTCCGCGCCAATCGCCTCTGCGACGGCGAATGTGCCGTGCTTGGTGACCGCATAAAATGGATAGTCTTCCTCAGCAGCCAGCAAAGAGGCAACCGAGGCGGTAAAACCAATATGCGCAGGCGCTTCGCCCGGCTTCATGAGCGGCCTGAACGCCCGCGCAGTCCAGATCGGGCTGACAATGTTTACCGCAACGCCCCAATCGATGGCATTGCGCGAGCCTTCCGTCATCTTTGCGCCAACGCCGACCCCAGCATTCACCCAGAGCATGCAGAGGGGTTCATCCCTGCGGCGCAGTGTTTCGGCGGCCTGAAAACACTGGTCAAAGTCGCTGACATCAAAGGCGAGCGGAAACGCATTGCCTCCGATCTCAGAGGCCACGGCTGAGGCAGCGCCCTCGCGAATATCCTGAACGCAAACTGTCATACCAGCTTCTGCAAACTTCTTTGCCAACATTTTGCCTATGCCGTCACCCGCGCCGGTCACCATTGCGAGACAGCCGCGATATTCCTCAAGTGCGTTTGTCATTTTTTTTGAACTCCTAGTCTGTCGCTGGCTTGTGCCGCCCTACATAACGATCCAATTGATCTCGTGAGAAAACGCTCAAATGCCCAGGGAACACTCTGGTCGCATCAGGCGAAAGACGCTCCAAGATCGCCTCGAGATCCTGGAGATTATCTTGTTCGTCACACATGAAGAAATGTAATGCTGGGCCGGACCCGAAGATCTTCCCTCGTATTTGATCTCCAACAAACACCGCATCGCCAATATTGACGATCACTGAACCGGGCGTATGCCCTGGCAAAGCAATCACTTCTCCAGCAATGGCGCTGATGTCCGATAAGTCATAACGATCCCGCACGTATACCTCTGGCCTAGATGTCCACGTACCGGGTGCAGCGCTTTCCGAGGCGATGAAGCGGCCCATGATATTTGTCGGGCAGACCGCCAGTTCGTCGCCGGTTTCGATAGGACGACGATCGCCTTCACCTGCAATCAACCGCGTTCCAAACGTCTCTTGAAAGTACTTCGCGCCGCCCGCATGATCATAGTGTCCATGGGTTATGATCGCCGCGTCCAAATCGGCGGGATTGACACCCGCCTCGATCACACGTTTGGCTAGCAATTGTGCGTTCTCAGGCGCGCCGAGATCGATCAGGAGTGCGTTCTTTGGATTTGCGCGATCAAAGACGAGATAAGAGTTGGCGTTTTCAATTCTCAGTTCCACGATCGCCAGGTTATTTGGCAGATCAGCATGTGTTTGTTCGCGTGATATCAGCATCGACGCCAGAACAACGAGAGCGATCAATAGCGCTGTGAGCCAGACATACCAGCGAGCATAATTCCTTGCTTCAGACATGTCTTGGGATCGTGTCATTCGGCCCATCGAGCCATCCACGTCACAAGCGATTCATCCGCGATGCTGTCTGCCTCTGACATGGTTTCAATATTGTCGCCAAGGACCAGACCTCGCATCAGCGTGCCGTGTTCGATCATTCCTTGTAGTTGACCGGCGACTTGATCTGGCGCTGGAATATGCTTGTATACGCCTGCGCGGTGGCCTTCCTCGATTTGTTTGATGAAGAGGTCGCTGAGTCGGGATTTCACTGCTGTATAGAACCGTTCAGCCAATTCTTCATCGCGGCCGCATTCCGCAACGATCATCCGGAACAAGCCCCGAATATCTGGTTCCGACAAAAGCCGCGCATAAGCGCGTGCCAACTCTGCCAAGCCGGTCGCCGGATTTGAATTAGGCGACAGGTTGAGCTCAAGCCGGTTCATTGTCTCGCTAGCAACGGCTTCAAATAAGTCTTCTTTGCTCGAGTAATAGCGGTACAGGGTAGCCGTTGAGACCTGCGCTTCACGCGCGATTGTCTCCATACTCGCCCGCGAAAACCCATCCTGCCGGAAAAGCCTTTCGGCTGCTGCGAGAATACTCGCGCGTTTGCTGGCAGCTCGCTCTGTTCTGAAGTCCTGAAGTGTCATTCTCGGAAGTTGGCACATATGTCTTGACTTGTAAACGAAAACATTCATTTTAGTTTAGACCAAGATTTGAAGGATATCAGCAGATGGCGCACAAATGGATATGGATTACGGGCTTCGTGCTTGCAGGTGTGGCAGGGTGTGCGTCACTTGGGGACTATGCCAGCGATGACCCTGGTTTTGAGGAGCGACCTGGAAGTTTTGAAGGGCGCTTCATCGCAGTGTCCGATGCCGACATGGCCGGAACAGCTTATGGTGATGGCAAGATTGAACCGTTCGAAGGAGCGCTCGACGAACTCACGCTGTTTGCTGAGGGGGCTCCGGTCGCTGCAGCTTCTGCGCCGAACTCTGTTGTGTCCTGGCCCCAAATCGTTGACGTTTCGCCAGATGGTCGACATGCCTTTGTGATCGAGACGTTTGGGTCGCTACCACCAGGCACGGAACAAGTGGAAAGCGCTTACTCGGCTTTTCCAAAAGCAAGTACGCTGCGGGTGTACGCCGTCGACGACACTTCGCTTACGGAAGTAGCGATGGTGGATAACGTGGGATCGGTGCCTCAATCGGTCGAAGTTTCCAGTAATGGCAGGTTTATTGTTATTGGGTCCGAGAGCGACGGCGCAGAACTCACCATTATTCCACTTGGTGCCAATGGCTTACCGGGCGAGCCGCGTTTCATCGATCTTGCTCCGCCTTACAAGGCGGATGATAGTGAGCCACGTATCCGCACATTGCACCTCGCCCCAGATGGGCGCACGCTCGCCGCAAATGTGGGTAATGTGCGCGTACAGTTTTACGATCTCACGCCAGACGCTTCGGGCATACCCACGGACGCCACTGCTCTCAATAACCCAATTGAGTTTGGTGTCCGTCTTGCGGTTGGGCGGTGGACGCCGGATAGCCGCTTCTTCCTTGTTACAGATGTGAATGCGTATGACTCGACATTTGCGATGCTGACACAGCGCGGCGGGCAAGTGCACGTAATTTCGCCGCCTTCAAAAACTGAGCCAGCGAGATTGATCGATTCCAGCCGAGTTGGGCGCTTTGCTGAAGGACTCGAGCTATCTGACGATGGCACGCTGGTCGCCTCTATTGCGATGGAGCGCACTTATCTTCCTGAACTCTTTTTCCTTGAGACCTGGCCAAGGCGGCGGACCTACATGCTGGCTCTTTTGTCGCTTGATCCGGAGACCGGCGAGTTGACGGAAATGGATCGCATTCGCGCCGCAGGCATTCTTCCGGAAGATGTGATTTTCGATGAAACTGGGCGAAACCTAGCTGTCGCGGTATTCCATCGCCGCAAGGGACCAGACCGGCTACGCGGTTTCATAGACTATTTTGAGATTGATGATGGCGGCAATCTGAAAGCTCAGGACAGAACCCAAGCCGTGATGCGAGGACCTCATGACTTGGTGAGGCTTCCGGACTGAGTGGACTTCCCCCGGTTTCGTGGACGGTTATGGGCTAATGGATTCCAGTGTTTCTAGTCGGCTCCTTTCGTAGTTGATGGGTGACATGTAGCCAAGGGCAGAGTGGCGTCGTCCTGGATTGTACCAGCCTTCGATAAACTCGAAGACAGCCATCTTTGCCTCAGCTTTGGTCTTGAAGCTCCGGCGGTTCAGGAGTTCGGCTTCGAGCGTGGAGAAGAAGCTCTCGCACATGGCATTGTCATAGGCGTCGCCGACCGATCCCATTGAGGGGCGCACACCAGCTTCCTTGCAACGCAGGCCGAAGGCCACCGATGTGTATTGCGATCCCTGATCAGAATGATGGATGACATCGACTGGTTTTCTTTGCTGAACCGCCATGTTGAGGGCATTCAGCACAAGGCTAGCTTTCTGTTCATAGCCGATGGCCCTCCGACGATCCGCCGGCTGAAGGCGTCCAGCACGACGGCCAGATAGATGAAGCCCGCCCAGGTCGGCACATATGTGATGTCGGCAACCCAGAGCACATTCGGTTCATCGGCGTAGAAGTTGCGATCAACCAGATCGGCTGACGGGCGGTGGCGTTTGTCGCGCACAGTCGTCGTGACGTATTTGCGCTTGCTAGCGCCCCTCAGGCCTGCGGCTTTCATCAACCGTTCGACCCGCTTGCGGCCAACTTTAATGCCATCATCGAGAAGATCGGCATGGATCCGAGGGGACCCGTAGGTTCCCTTGGATGCCTCATGATGCGCCTTGATCGTCTCGGTAAGTGCCGCATCCTGCTTCGCACGGCGACTGGGTTTGCGATCCCGCCAGGCGTAAAATCCGCTGCGGGACACGCCCAGCATTCGGGCCATCATACTGATTGGATAAAGGGCCTGATTTGCGGTCATGAACCGGAAGACTTCGATGAGGGAATCTCGTCCCGCGCAAACCAGGCCGCGGCCTTTGAGAGGATGTCGCGCTCCTGGCGCAGTACCTTATTCTCCCGCCGGAGCCGTCTCAACTCTTCGCGTTCGGCGTTTGTCACGCCATCGCCTCGCTCGCCGCTGTCTTGTTTTGCTTCCTTGAGCCACAGGTGAATGGTTGCTGCGCAAGGTTCAAACTCCCGCGCGAGGCTCTCGACACTCCGACCCGATCTGGCCAGCGTAATGATATGTTCCCGAAATTCCGTCGGGTACGGGTTCCTTGTTCTCGGCATGAAAAACATCCTGTTCGATAGAGCAAAAATTGTCCATCAAACCGGGGGAAGTCCAGAGTATACCAAGGTGCAGATACCGATCACTTTTGAGGCGATATAAATTCAATCCGTCTTAGCTGCTAATGGCTTCTGAAAACCGCGAAAAACCTGACACTAGATTCGTCTCAAGAAGGGGCTTCGATACTAATATGGGCAACAACTTTCTCGAGTGCTTTGATCACGCTGATCCGTTCGTCGGCTGATAAGACGTCTAGCATCGTTTCCATGTTGGAGATGTCCTGGCGGTGGATTGCGGCGCGGACACTTTCTCCATGGGGAGTCAGAAAGTGGGCCTTCGCCCTTTTGCTGGTTGCGTGACCTTGGCGTTCGATCAGGCCGTTTCTGATCAATCGATCCAGCGAGGACTGCACCGTCGTGGGAGCAACGCCGAGGGCTTGCGCTATATCAACCCCTCGGCAGCCCGGATGGGCGTCGACAAGACGAAGCGTCTGAAAGTCAATTGGATTATAGCGCATGCGCCCTTCGGCTGACGGGAAGCGCTCTTCGTTGACCGTAAACAGCTGTAAAAGAGTGCCGACGCTCTCAAGCAACTGCTCAGCTTGGGTCTTTGCCATTTCCGGTCCTCAAGGCTTGTATAATACGAAATTCGTATTAATTACTTTATACGAATATCGTATCTTATCTCTTAATCAGGAGCCTGCAATGTCCATTCTCACGCTTAAAACTCTGACAATTCCGTTTGCTGCGATCGCCGTGACCGCTTGTGCGGGCTCCGTCGCGCCCTCTGAGCCGCCGCAATATACCGGCATTGCTCCTGAACTCACCGGTGGCAAATACGCGGTCTACGAAACAGAGCGAATCTTTGATGCGCCGCTGACGCCCCTTCGAGCCTTTATCGAAGACGGCAACAAAATCGTCGCTGCGATGGAAGAAACCGATAATATCAAAAAGCCGGTCGATGTCGTCGTACTGTCTGGAACCTGGCCAGAACAGGGATCTGTTCGGCGTTTGGAATTCTCTGATGGTCATTATACGCTTCAGCAGGTTCTCGAAAATGATTTCCCGACCTTGTTTCGCTACCAAGTCTGGGACTTCACAGCAGCAGCCGGTAACAATCTTGAGTACGCTGTCGGCCAGCAAGTTTG
>JBCBKF010000008.1:0-23937 GCA_038522255.1 Pseudomonadota bacterium | reverse complement strand
GCCCAAGCCTGAGGGATTGGCCCAGGCCTTTCATATCGGCGCCGATTTCGTCCAGGGAGGCCCGAGTGCGCTGATCCTTGGCGACAACATCTTTTATGGTCACGGCCTTCCGGAATTGATGGCGAGCGCCAATGCGCGCGAAAGCGGTGCGACGGTCTTCGCCTACCGCGTAACCAATCCCGAAGCTTTCGGCGTGGTTGAATTCGACCAAGCTGGCAAGGCTATATCGATTGAAGAAAAGCCGCCTGAACCCAAATCGAACTATGCCGTGACCGGCCTCTATTTCTACGATGAAACCGTGGTCGATCGCGCGCGTGACCTCACACCTTCAAAGCGCGGCGAACTGGAGATCACCGACCTCAACCGCCTCTATCTTCAGGAAGGGGCGATGTCGGTTGAAATCATGGGCCGCGGCTTTGCCTGGCTGGATACGGGCACGCATTCATCGCTGATTGATGCCGGCTCTTATGTCCGGATTACCGAAGAGCGTCAGGGTTTGAAGATTGCCTGCCCAGAGGAGATTGCCTGGCGAAAGGGCTTCATTTCAGACGATGAACTGATCCGCATCGCCGAGCCGCTGCGCAAGTCTGGCTATGGCGAATACCTGCTTGGCCTGCTTGAAGCGCCCGCCTTTTAAGAGCGCCCGCAACATGCACGTCACTGATACCGCAATCCCCGGACCCAAGATTATCGAGCCGCGCGTGTTTGGCGATGAGCGCGGCTTTTTCATGGAAACCTGGAATGCTGCGAGCTTTGCAGAAGTCGGGCTGGATCTGGCGTGGGTGCAGGACAATCACAGCCATTCGCAAAAGGGCGTGCTGCGCGGGCTGCATTTCCAGAACCCCGGGCCGCAGGGAAAGCTGGTTCGGGTGACCAGCGGCGCTGTGTTCGATGTCGCTGTCGATCTGCGCCGATCATCGCAGCATTTTGGCCAGTGGGTTGGCGTGGAACTGAGCGCTCTGAACAAACGGATGTTCTGGGTGCCTGAAGGCTTCGCTCATGGCTTTCTGACGCTCAGCGATGACACCGATTTTCTCTATAAGTGCACAGCGCCATACGCGCCGCAATCAGAACACACGCTGGCATGGGACGATCCCGCCGTGGGCGTTGAGTGGCCGCAGATCGGTGTGGACCCGATCATTTCGCAGAAGGATCAGGTTGGCCTTTCGCTGGCGGATGTCGAGGCTTTCGAGTGACCACGGGCCTCGGCGATCGCGTGTATTGGGCGGGGCACATTGCTCGGCATGCGCCGGGGCTGGCCCTGACCGCGGTCCCGCTTATGATTGCGCGGCGCAGCTACAGCCCGGCACCTGACACAAAGATGCTGGTGGCGACCCATCACAAGGTTTTGACGGTCTTCCTCTCGCGCGTCTTTCGATCCTTTGCCGCGCTTACCGCTCGCAGCTTTGATCTGGGGCCGGGGGGCAAGCTGGATTATTCGCGCACCGTCCTGATTGATCATAAGTCGACAATCGACTGGTCGCGCTTGCCCGACGATACTTTTGGACTGCACGTCGTGCGTGATCCGCGCGACGTTCTGGTCTCCAGCGCGTTTTACCACGTCAAGTCGAGCGAGCCCTGGCTGCACAAACCAATGCCAGCCCTTGATGGTCGCACCTATCAGGAAACGATCACGGCCCTGCCCGATGTCGAGGAGCGCATCCTGTTCGAGATAAACAACAGCACCGGGCGTAACATCCGCAGCATGTTGGCGTGGCCATACGGTCGGCCTGGCATAGAGGAGCTGCGCTACGACGAACTGGTCGGAGACAAAGGGGCCGAGCGTTTCGCACGCGCGATCGCGGTGTGGCCCCTGACGGATCGCGAGAAAGACTTGCTGATCGGTCTGTTTGGCTATTTCTCGCTCGCAGGCCCCGGCATGAGCGCGCGCCATGTACGCAATCCATCGCCAGGGCAGTGGCAGGAACATTTTACGCCGCGGGTTGAGCAGGCGTTTCGCGAAGCGTTTCCAGACGCGGTGGAGCGACTTGGCTTTTCGTGGCCGCAGGGGGATTGATTGCGATGAAAGTGCTGATCACAGGCGGGGCGGGCCAATTAGGGGGGGCATTGCAACGCACCGCGCCTGAGGGGGTAGACCTCAACGCCATCGATATTGACGATGTCGACTTTACCGAAGACGCGATGCTGCGCGCACGCCTCGTGGTGGAAGCGCCCGATGTACTGATCAACGCGGCCGCCTACACCGCAGTTGACAAGGCCGAAAGCGACGAGGACCTGGCCCGTGCCGTGAACAGCGATGCGGTGGCCACCATGGTACAGGCGATGGCGGAACAGGGCGCAAAGCTGGTTCACATCTCGACCGATTTCGTTTTTGATGGGACATCATCACGGGCCTATCAGCCGGGTGATCCGCGCAGACCCATCTCGGCTTATGGCCGCACGAAAGCACAGGGCGAAGACCATTTGCGCGCTGAGGACCTTCTGGTGCGCACTGCCTGGGTCTACGAAGCGGGCGGGGGCAATTTCGTGCGCACTATGATCCGCCTAATGCAGGAGCGCGAAGAGCTTGGCGTGGTTGCTGATCAGATTGGCTCGCCGACCTGGGCGACCGGTCTGGCGCGCACGATCTGGGGCCTGGTGGATAAGGGGGCGAGCGGCACTTATCACCACAGCGATGCAGGTGTTGCGAGCTGGTATGATTTTGCAGTGGCCATTGCAGAAGAGGCTTTGGAAATTGGCCTTTTGAGCCGTTTGCCGACGATCAAGCCGATCACCACACAGGATTATCCCACGCCCGCTGCGCGCCCCGCATTCTCGTTGCTTGATTGCCGCGCCACGCGCGAAGTTCTGGGCGAGAGCCCGGTCTACTGGCGCGAAAATCTGCGTCACATGCTGAAAGAGGAAAAATCACTTGGCTAACCTGCTTGTGACTGGCGGTGCCGGCTTTATCGGTGGCAACTTCGTCCATTACTGGAACGCGCATCACTCCGACGATGATGTGATCGTGCTCGACGCACTGACCTATGCGGGAAATCGTTCAACGCTGAAAGGGGCCGAGCGCGCCGAGCTGATTGAAGGCGATATTCGCGACCAGAACCTGGTAGAGACCCTGCTGCGCGAACGCGGCATCAGCACCATCATCCATTTCGCTGCGGAAAGCCATGTCGACCGTTCGATCAGCGGCCCGGACGCGTTCATCGACACCAATATCCTGGGCACCAACGCACTTTTGAAGGCCGCGCGGGCGGTGTGGCTGGAGGGCGATGGGGTTGAGCACCGCTTCCACCACATATCGACGGACGAGGTGTTCGGCTCGCTCGGCGCTGACGATCCGGCGTTCAGCGAAACGACCCCCTACGCGCCGAACTCGCCCTATTCCGCTTCCAAAGCCGCTTCGGATCATCTGGTGCGGGCCTATCATCACACATTCGGCCTGGACGTGACGACCAGCAATTGCTCGAACAATTACGGGCCGTATCAATATCCGGAAAAGCTTATCCCCCTGTTCTGTCTGAACGCGCTCTCCGGCAAGCCGCTGCCGATTTATGGCGATGGGATGAATGTGCGCGACTGGCTCCATGTCGAAGATCATTGCCGCGGGATCGAAGCCTGCCTTGCAAAGGGCGCTTCTGGCGAAACGTACAATATCGGCGGCGGCGCGGAATTGCCCAACATGGACGTGATCGACGCGATTTGCCGCGAAGTTGATCTCGCTTTTGAAGAAGTCGAAGGCCTCGCTGAGAGGTATCCGGACGCTCCGGCTGCAAAGGGCGGAAAGAGCGCAGAGCTCAAAACCTTCGTGACAGATCGCGCAGGCCATGATCGGCGTTACGCGATTGATGAGACCAAAGCGCGCGGCGAGCTCGGCTACGCTGCAAAGCACGGTTTTCAGGATGGACTGCGTCAGACCCTGCGATGGTATCTTGCACGCGAGGATTGGTGGCGTCCTTTGCTCACGCAATGATAGCGGTTGTGCTTATGTCTGAGTGGCGGATGTTATCGGGCGGCTGAAAAGGACAAAGAACCCGTTTGCCCCATTTCGCACGATGGCTGCGGCCAACACGCCGAGCCCCGCTCCGGCCAATCCCCACATGGGCAGCAGGATCACCGCGATGCCGAGCCCGAGCGCGCTCGCGCACACCTCAACAGCCAGCACTACTCGCTCACGTTTCTGCATGACGAGCGCAGCGCCCACGGGGCCAGCTGCCACGTTGACTAGTTGGGCGAGCGCCAACCACGTCAAAGCGTCGGCCCCGCTTACGAATTCCTCTCCAAAAAGGCTCATCACCCATACAGGAGCAAATATCGCCAAGAGCGCGACTGGTGAGGCGATGGCGGCGCCAATTGCGCCCGACACCGCGATGGTGCGCCGGACGAGCGCAAGGTCGTCAGCTTGCGATGCCCGCGACAGATAGGGTCCCGCCATGGTCGCAAAGGACGTGCTGATCAGCTGCATCAACGTGCAGATCAGCACCGCAATCCGAAAGATTCCGCCGTCACTCGCGCTCAGCATGGCCGTGATGACCAGCAGTATCAGCCAATTGCTCGCCTGAGCGGTTATCGGGCCCGCAGCGATCCATGCGCCCGATGCCTTGTCCGGCGCAATGGGCTCACCTTCCTGCGGCCAGCTCTTGAGGTATTTCGCGGTGGCCGAGTAGCCAACGAAAACCGAGATCACCAATCCCAGGACCACAAGCGCCGGGGCGGCAAGCGGTACCAGCCAGTCGCTGAAGACCCACAGGATCAGGAGGCCGACCATCGCGAATGTGGTGTATGAAACGCCCTCAAGGGTTTGCGATAAGGTGACTTTGCCAAGGCACCTCAAAAGCGCGTTGTGAACCCGCATTTGCGGCAGGAGCACGATGGCTGGCGCGAGCGCGAGAATGAACGGTGCTGCTGCCTCTTCCCCCAATCCATAGACCGCAAGGGGGTAGGCGAGCAGTGCGGCCAGCACAGCGAGCGCTGATCCGGCGATCAAAACCAGCCGCCGTGCGCCCCGAAACCGCCGGGCGGCTTCACCCTGTTTTTCATTCTTCAGAAGCGGCGCGACTTCGCGCACCAGCACAACGTCCTGACTGAGCACTGCAAGCGCGGTGAGCAAGGTCGCTGTTGTAAAGCCCAATTGGTACAGGCCGACCGTCCGCGCTCCGAATTGCTGAGCAAGAATCCAGGCGAGCGCAAAACTTGAAAGCGCCCCCGCACCGCGCAGCCCCAGGCCAAGCAACAGGTCAGCTCTTAGTCTACCCGTTTCGATGGTGGTGTTCCTTGCAATATGGGGCCGTTCATTCGCCCCACGAAATCAAGCTCTGGCGCATGGCCCAGCGCCCTGTGGTGGTCAAGCCAAAGGCCTGGCGACCAGCCAGCCCGTTACCGCACCTGTAGCATGTTGCTCAGATAATCGGCGAGGGCCGCATGGCCGCACTCGCTGAGATGCAGGCCATCGCGTGTCAGCGGAGCCTCTATCCCGTCCCAGGCAGGCAGCGGATCAACGAACAGCGCGCCATTTTCCATGGCTGCTGACCGTGCTGCGGCGCGATAGGGCTGCAATCGCTGTTCCATCGCGTCGCTGCCCGGGGCCAGCGGGGCCAGCACAACCACCACTGCCTTGCAGGCGATGTGGCGCCGGATTGAACGGCCAAGATCGGCCTTGTAGTCCGCAATCGGCACCTTCTTGCGGCGATGCCACCAGCCGCGGATGGCGGCGTCGTTGGCGCCGTAGAGCAAGACAGCGACATCGCTGCACGCGGCCTTGGACCAGAACGCCTCGCCCTGGCCTGCGGTAAAACCACCTCGTCCGCGATTGATGACCCGGGGGCCATCAAGCCGGTTTTCAAGGAGTGCGGGCCAAGGATCGCCGCGCCCATCGCGCCGCCGTCCCGCGACAAGGCTATCGCCTTCAATAACGATTGTCGCCGCGCGTTCTATTGTCAGGGGGAAGCCCGAGCTGTCGGGAAGTCTGGTATGCCTGACAATATCGCTCCCATCGCCAGCAAACCGGATCCGCTCAGACCAGAACACAGCTGTTGTCAGAGCCGCCAGCAGGCTTGCAAAGACTATCGCACCGATTACTAGTTTGGGCATACACGATCACGCTGGACCAGATCATTCACCATGCCAAGCTTGAATCAGCTCATGCCAGCGCGCCTCGCTTTCATCCGTTTGCGGGTGTTTATCTGGAACAACTTCTGGGGCATGGATATTCATCCCAGCGTGCGCGTGTCGATGAGCGCGAAGCTTGACAGAACCTATCCCAAGGGCGTGCATATTGGCGCGAACACCGTTGTTACCTTTGGCGCTGTGGTCCTTGCGCACGACAAGTCCCGCGCGCTCAAGACGGATACCTATATCGGCGAGAACTGCTTCATCGGTGCGCACAGCCTGATCTTCCCTGGCGTGCGGATCGGTGATCAATGCATTGTCGGCGCGGGATCGGTGGTGAACAAGGACGTCCCGTCCAACACGATCGTGGCGGGCAATCCGGCCAAGGTCATCCGGTCCGGGATTGAGACCAACCGCTATGGCGTTCTGAAAGAGCAATTCCGCTAAGGGTGGAGACAGAGCGGGTGACCAAGCAGACGAAAGTCTTTTGCATCGGTTTTCAAAAGACCGGCACGTCCTCGGTTCGCGACGCTCTGGCGAGTGTTGGTTACCGGGTGACGGGCGTGTTTGGCCGTGACGTCGATCTGGCGGAATTGCGGGCCACTTTCGTGGAGCGTGGGCTCAAGATTGCCGCGCAGTATGACGCGGTGGAGGACATGCCCTGGCCGCTGATGTATCGCGAGCTGGACGCTGCGTTTCCCGGGTCAAAGTTCATCTTGACCATACGCGACACAGATCGCTGGTACGCCTCGATCTCCGGGCATTTCGGGGACAACCCTAATCATATGCAACAGCTCACTTACGGCGACGACGCGCCGGCTCCGCTAAGCCATGAAGCGCGCTATCGCCAAGTGTACGATCAACATAACGAGGCTGTGCGCGCCTATTTCGCGGATCGGCCTGATGACCTGCTCGAGATCTGGCTGGAGCGTGGGCACGGTTGGAGCGAGCTGGGGCCGTTCCTGGGGCTTGAGGACGTTCCGACAGGCCCCTTTGTCCACACCAATTCCAGCAGCCAGCGCAACAGCCTATACTCGCGACTGCGCAAGCGGCTGACAAAGATCGGCGTGCCTTACACACCGATGCATGGTTGAGAGGCTTATAGGCTGATCGGACGCCGGACTTCAGCCCAATTCCTGCACCAGTTCAATCTGGATGCCACGCGTTGCGACAGGGTGGATGAAATTGCACAGGAAATTTCCCGCGCCCTTGATCGGGGCGGGTTCCAGCAGCGGCAGATCGTTGCGCGCGCACCATTCTTCTGCCTTGGCAAAGTCATCAATCGCGTAGGCGAAATGGTGAACGCCGCCCAATCCTTTGTTGAACTTTAACAGCGGGCCTTCATCCGCCACCACCAGTTCCAGCGCCGCGCCCGATGCCTGCCGGGCAAAGATGCACCACGAATGCCATGGCGCCACATATCCGCGGTAATCCTCGACAAGGCCAAAGGTCTCCATATGCCGCTCAGCGTCCTCAAGTGAGGCAAAGACCACGCCTACGTGGTGCAAGGTGTAATTTTGAAACATGGCCGGGTTCATCCAACTCCAAAGGGCGCAGCCTGGTGGCAGTCTTTCGCGAGGGTCAGGGACATATCGTATGCACGCTGCGCGCTGACTTTGCGTCCGCTGTGGCCCCCGGCGCATCTTGCAAAACGCCACTTCTCGCAAGTGTGGAGGCAAGGTGCCCGGTCACCTCCAGCGCGCCTGCATGGTTCATGTGCCCGTAGTCTGAAAACATCTCCGCCCGGTCCGCGATACAGCTGGCTGTAAACACCGGACCAAACCCCGTGTAGAAACTCTCTTGCGAGAGCGGCTCCTTGTGTTCGAACACCGGCATATAGAGAAAGCCGAGCTCAGCGCCGCTTTCCCGGGCCATTTCAGCGATTTTGCGGGTGTAGGTGTGTTCCACGGCGTATTCCGTGGCTGCAAAGGCTGCGGGCAGTACAGGCTTGGTGATTGATGCGATCCGCTTGCGCGCGGGACCGCGCAGGTCTTTGGCGGTGTAGACCGTGTCCTTGTCGACGTAATTGCCGGTGGCGGACATGTAGCTCGTGGTCGTGTCGAAATCGGTCCCGAGATAGTCCTCTTGGCTAAAGCCCCTGATGCCAAAAGCGCGCGGAAACAGCGACTGCGCCGTCAGCGAGATTTGTTGGAAGGCGGCGAAGGCGAGGTTTTCACCATAGGACGGGTTGATCAGGACTGGTGCCGTAACCGTGTCGATCGGGTCGGCGATATTGGCGAAGGCCGGGTGGCTCTTGCGCGGCATTTCCTCGATGGCCGAAAGGATGACCAGCTTTACCGCGCCTCGATGTTCAAACAACAGTTTGGCCATGGCGTAATGCGCGTCGCGGCCTTCCTGTGGCAGGCTGAGATTGACAACTTTGACCTCACGGCCAAGCGCTTTGGAAAGCTCATCCTGCATCTTGGGCGCTGCTACAGCGGCGCGCAGACGCGAATTGCCGATGATCGCGATGTCGATCGGCGCAGGGTCGAAGACAATCCTTTCATAGGCCCAGATTGAGCGAAAATGCAGCGTGTCGCTCAATTGCTGGTAGCGCGCATAGCGATCATTCGGCCACAGCAGGCTGAGGGTGAGCGCTGCGAACAACGTCACCACCATAACGGCCAGGATTAACCAGGGGCTCGAGTTTGCGCGCTCCGGTGATGGGCTCTCTGCGGCTTGTACGTTCGCCACCCGTGGTATCTCCTCTGGCTAGAAGTTGAAGTATATGAACTCGGCCGATCCGCGCATGATGAAGGCGATCCCTGCAAAAAGGGCAAGGCCCGTGGCGATCCCCCAGATCGGCGCGATGTCCCAGCGCAGCTGGACGGGGCTTGGCGCGCGTTTTGAGAAATCCTCGCTCCAGCCAAGGGTTGGCTCAAAGCGGTCCATGATTTCGTGCGAATTGGGCAGGATATAGACGATAGCGTAAGCGGTGAATACGCAGAGCAGTGCGGCGTCAGGCCCAAGTGGCCAGCCGTCCTGCATGACCATCCAGCCCGATGCGCCGAGCGATGCGGTCATCAGCGCGCTCATATCCGCAAAGCCGCGCGATCCAAAGGGAATGATCGCAAAAACAAAGGCAAGCAGCGTTCCCGCGCGCGCAACCGGGCCATGCCAGATGGGGGCGCTGAGGCCAGCCTTCTTGCGGGCCTTGCGCGGCTTCTTGCGATAGGTCGCCCAGATTTCGTTAAAGGACATGTAGAGGCCCTGCATCAGACCAAAGATGACAAAGGTCCACCCGGCACCATGCCACACGCCGATAGTGAGCATCGAAATCATGGTTGGTATCACCACGCACAGGACGAGCGTTCCGTACTTACCAAGACCGCGCTCAGCGGCGCTGCGGGCAAAGGGCATGGACACAGGCTGAAAGATGTAGAGTTGTACCCAGCGCCCCAATGTTACGTGCCAGCGCCGCCAGATTTCCACAACCGAGGATGAGCGCAGCGGAGAGAGGAAATTGAGCGGCAACGTGATGCCGAGCATGCGCGCCGTGCCGATTGCCATGTCGGAATAGCCTGAAAAGTCGAAGTAGACCTGAGCGGTGTAGGCAAAGGCACCGATCCATGTGTCAAGAAAGCCAACCGGCTCGCCTTGCGCCGCCGCGCCGAATACCGGCCCTGCATAAAGCGCCAGCGTATCGGCAATCACCGTCTTCTTGAACAGGCCAATGGCAAAGATCGCCAGGCCGATCAGAATGTTTCGCCCCACTTCGGGCCATAGCGGTGTGCGCCGATGCTGTTCGATCACCTCGCCGTACTGGACGATTGGCCCTGCCAGCAATTGCGGAAAGAAGAGGACAAAGCTGGCATAGTCCAAGGGATTTGCGACTTTCACCCGCTCGCGGCTCACATCAATCAGATAGCCGATCTGTTGAAAGGTGAAGAATGATATCCCGAGCGGCAGCAGAACGCGCTCTATGGTGAAACCGGCAGCGAGAAGACCGTTCAGGGTTTCCAGCAAGAAGGTGAAATACTTGAAATATCCGAGCAGTAGCAAATTACCGATCACGGCAAGCGCAACCACCACGCCTTTTGCCCGAGTTGGGGCGGAAAGCCGCGCGATGACGTGCGCCGCAAAGAAATACAGCACCAGCGAACCGAGCAGCAACGCCACAAAACTGGGACCGGCAAAGGCATAGAAAATCAGGGTCGCCAGGATCACAAAAGGGCGCCGGAAAAATGCGAGCGGCGTCATCGCGAGCGTGTAGTACCCCGCCACAATTGCGGGCAGAAACACGAAGATGAAGCTGATCGAGTTAAACAGCACGCGCTCGCGCCCCCCCTTTTTGACCTGGGCGCCGCTAAAGCGGTTCAGCGATAATCGAGCAGGTGACCGCCGTCTTTCGCTTCAACGCTTTAGGCAGGGATGCTGCCTGAGTGGTGTGTGAGGCGATCTCCAACACCCGGAAGCCGCCTTTTGTCAACATCTCAGCCGCTTCATCGGGATCGCCCAGCAATTGCAGGTGATCGGGCATTGGCGCGTTGAGCGGGACGTTGACGAACAGATATCCGCCCTTTGCAATCGCGTGGCGCACCCGTTGCAGCGCATCGACGGGATCCTCAAGATGCTCCAGCAAGTGCGAAAGGATGATGAGGTCGAACGTTTCGCTTCCCGCCTCGACCTTGTGCATGTCCTGAATGGCGTAGCTGGCGCGATCTCCCATCCCCAGCTGGGCGAGTGCGGCCTTGGTCTGCTCAAGCGAGACCGGGCTGATGTCCCATGCCACCGCCTCGCTTAGCCCCAGCCGCGTGAGAGCGAGATAGATCAGCAGACCGTGGCCAGACCCCACTTCCATCATCCGCCCGCCCGGCTTTACCCGCGCCGCCAGCCGACCAAGGAAGAAGTGCAGGCTTGATAGGTGCATGAACCACAGCACATGGCTGTAGAGCAGGCCATGCATGTAGCGCTGCATGAAAACATCGTCCGAATAGACATGCTCATTGGTCTCAGCGAAAGTCGAGTAGCGATAGGCATCCGTGCGCGCGAAATTGAACTCTTCTTCGCGGATGATGTCGCACAGCCAGCGATAATCCTTCGCCATCTGCACCGCGTTTTCGCCGGCAAGGCGCAGGACAACCGCAGCCATTTCGTCGCTAGTATCGAGCAGGGCCGGGGTTCGCACGGCATAGCTTTTGGCAAGGTAATCGGCGTGCTCGGGCCACACATCGGTGACCAGCTTGGTCAACTGTGCGAGGTGGTCGCGTCCCTTCAGCGATTGCGCCAATTGTGTCATCGCCCGTTCCTCTGGTCAGGTCTGCGCGCTGGCCAAGGCGCCGATATCCTCATCGGCATGGTCAAGCACCATGGGCAGGTCAGGCGCAGCGTAATCGGCGGGGTTCAGAACCCAGCGCGTTCCTCCACCCGGCAGATCGCTGAGGAATTCGAACCCCAGCTTTTCAAAGTGCTTTTCGACCAGGCCATTTTTGGGGGTGGGCAGCCAGTCGCCGATCAACTGAGTGGCGCCTTCCTTGCGGGCGGCTGCAACAATTGTCGCCAGCGCGGCTTCCTCGACCCGGCGTCCCAGCACTCGGCAGCTCATAAGCCAGGTGTCGCAGCGCCAGGTGCTTCCTTCCTTTTCAAACATCACGACCGAAATCATGCCATTGTCGCCGAACCGATCAGTAAGGCGGATCTGGAGCGTGTAGAAAGCGGGATTTTTCTCGAAACCAAGGACCTCCGTTTCGGTGTAGCGGCGCGTGGTCAGGTTGAATTGGTTCGACTTGTTGATGAGCTGGGAGATGCGCGCCCGGCCCATGGCGTCAAACGGACGCAGTGTGCACGTCATTTCGAGCGATCGCAGATAATCGTCCATATTGCCGATCTTCTGCATCTCCTGCGCGCGCACCGCGTTTGCGGTGTACATTCCGGCGCGTTTGCGATCCTCATCGCCAAAGGAAACCGCTTCGAAATAGCCTGCCGCCATCAGGATCGGCAGAAAATCGGCGGGATCGCTGCCGACTTCTGGAACGGCGACTTCGGGCAGTTCCTGGCGAACCCGTTCGCGTTCAGCCGGGTTGTCATCCAGAAACACCAGCGCATCGGTTCCGATGTTGAGCGTTTGCGCGATGTGTTTAAGGTTGCTCGCCTTGTCGGACCAATTGGCGATGAAGACCGCAATATCTTCCTCTTTCAGAACCATTTCTTCGTGTTTCTGAAATGGCAGCCGGGCATTTGCCTCTTCGTTCTTGGAGCACACGGCCAGTACAATTCCCCGTGAGCGCAGGTCCTTCGCGTAACTCTGGATCGCCGCAAAGGCCTCTCCAGTGCCGCTGCCCTGGCCCAGAACGATGCCTTCTACGCCATCGTCGCCAATCACGCCGCCCCACACGGTGTTGTCGAGATCAAGCACGAGGCACTTGCGCGACAATCCGCGCGCCGAGGCCAGAAGCCGAACGACATGATCGGCGCAAAGCGGCACGGCGTCGAGCGCAAACGGGATCTTTCCATCGTGCCAGCGCTGCGCATCGTGCCAAAGTGACAGGCCAACGTGTTCAGCCAGGGCCGCGCAGTCGAACACCAGGTCGCCTGGCTTGAGTCCCTGTGTCGCCAGGCGCTGGTTGAATGTCTGGACCATCCAGCGCACGCTGCCGGGCTGACGTGTATCAAGGCTCCCAAAGAGGCTGTGTGATGGCAAGGGCAAGGTCTGAAAAAGCACGCTGATTTCGCCTTGGGCGTGGACCGCATCGCGCAAGGAGGTGACGTATTCCAGCGCCACCGCAACGGCTGCCTCGCCCTCTCCTTCATCAAGGTGCGGCTGCGCCAGTCCCAAACTCACCGCGTCAAAGGCGAGAAAGACAAAATCGGGCTTGAAGGCGTAAAGCGCGGAAAGCGGATCGAGCACAGCTTGCGCCGTCTGGCCAAAGTCAGCCTGGTATGTGCCGATCAGGAGCCCGTGGCGCAGGCCAGTCGCTGGCAGCGCCTCCACCAGGAAATCGGCGGTGTGGGTGGCGGCGATGGCAAGCCGGAGCGGGCGCAGGGGCGTTTGCGCTAGGTCATCTATTCGAGCGTCGATAGCCTTGCCGATCAGCCCAAGCTGGTTCGTGTCCAGATCGCGATTGGCAAGGCCTATCAGGTCATCGGCAGGCTGCGATGGGTCTTTACGAAGGGTTCTCAACTTGCTGCGCAAATCGGCACAGGGTGGAAGCAGCCAGGCAAGGCTGAATGGTGAACGGTCAATGGTCACGATCCGCCCCCGCTCGTCTCTTGAGGCACACTGGCTGGCCATCGACGTCGGGCCACGCCGGTTTCCTAGCCCTTCTTTGCCAGGATAAGATCAACCATCTGGCCGACATTTTCCAGGTCGCTGATTTCGCTGTTGGCAAACCGGATGCCGAACTCTTTCTCAACCGCCACAACGAAGCGGATATTCGACAGGCTGTCCCAGTCTTCGATGTCCGCTGCGGTCAGGGCATCGTCATATTCCAGATCATCAACATCAAACACGTCCTCCATGAGGTCGGTTACTCGTGCTGTGATCTCGCCGCGAACCATCGTGTTATCCCATATTGCAATGCAGCACGCTTCACCCGGTGGCGCAGCCTTTGTCAAGCGGCCCCGCAAGCGTTGCCAACAACGCCTCCGGGGCCGCTCATCTTCGCCAGGCGACGGCGTTTAGCTGCGCATTGTCAGGCGGTTTTTTCAAGCAGCGGCGCGTCCGCTTGCGCGGTCAGCGTGAAGCCGACACCTCCGCTGGTCGGTTGCAATGCGTAAACGCCCGGCTGGGTCAAAGTGACAGAGGTGTCGATTGGCCCAGCTGTGGTCAGCGTTGCCTGAGTGACGCTATCGATCCTTACCCTCAATTGGATGGCGGGGACACTGCCTTCGCCTGTCCACTGGGAAAGATCCCCTCTCAGGCGGTAAGTGCCAGGCTCCAGATTGATCACCAGCCAGCCACGATTTCCCGACTCTACCCCGTCACGCGCGGCGGCGAGAGTGTCGCTGCCCTCGATCACCGCATATGTACCGGTCCCGCGACTTTCGATGGAGAAATCCTGCGCGTCGAAGACAGTCTGCACTGTAAAAGTGGGGGTTTCGGCCGATGCCGCCAAGGCGCCCACCGCAGCGATCGCGGGAAATGCAGCGCCAGCTTGATCGATCTGTGTTCGCGGCGAAAAACCGTTGGTCAGCAAAGCGCCAGAGGGTGCGAAATCGCCCGCATTGCTGTCGACAAACTTGGTCGAGAAGTCCTCGGTCTGGACTGTGTTCTCACTCCCCTCGGGAGCCGCCTTGCCTGCGTCGATCACATTGTCCTTGATAACAAGGTTGGCATTTGGGGTGCCAACCCATTCGATGCCCATGAAGGCATTGTTCGCAACCAGGCAATAGCCATCCGGCTCGTATCCAGATGCCGAATTCAGGCGCAATTCCTGCAAAGGCATGGAATTGTGCGCGAGGACAATATGGCTGTGGGGGTTGCTGGCGAGTGACGAGAACACCGTATCGTATTTCAGGATATCCTCTGGTCCGTCCTGAAATTTGCTCATGAACGCATTGGCGACGAAGACGTGATCGAAAACCGGCTCGCCGCCGGAAAGGAATATGTTCTGACTTACCATCCCGACACCGCTGTTGAACGCCGCGACGACGTTCTCGGTCACTCCGCCGGTGCGCGCCTGATAGAAATCACCGTGCAAATCGATGAAGGTATGCAGTGTCAAGGTAGAGTTCTTGACGTCTTGCGGGGCAAAGTCCTCGTTCTTTTCGCTGGTTAATCCGAGGAGTTGCGCGGCGCGCGTGTCATCCAACACGACAGCATTCCAACCGGGCAGCGAATTGACCCAGTCGGCCACATCCTGAACGTTGTAGCCTACCCCGGCACTGGTCGCATCGTATCCCGGTGCGTTGGCGGCGATGAAATCCACTTCGTCCCGGCTGACGGTGAAGTTGGCGGTGTTCGCGCCCCATTGCGCGGCGAAGACCTTGGGGTTGGGATTGCTGTCTGGTCCATTCACTCCAAAGGTCGCAGTCGTCTCTGGGCCGGTATAGCTGATTTCCAATGCATCGACGCCCTCGGCAAAGCCATCGGTGGAATCGAAGTCATTGATGCGATTGTAGACAACGCAGCGCGCATCGGCGGCAAAGTCCGCGTAGATATTGGTTGCAGAACATCCGCGCGCCAGACTGGCCTCGTTCACGCAATGCGGAACGTTCTCGAAGCGGCACTCGGTAAACCATGGATTTCCCACGACGAGCTGGCCGCGTGGGCGCTTCGTTTTGCGCCAGAGTGTGTAGCGCGCAGACTTTGTGAAAGTGCATTGATCCAGCCAATGATCATCGCCATCGAAAACCGATTCAAGATTGTCCATCTCAAAAACGCAGCGCTGGAACCGAATGCGGTCAACTTTCATCCGAAAGATGGCATCGTCGTCAGTCGTGTAGGTCGGCTTGGCTATCTTCAAGAGCCCTTGGCCATCGATGCAATAGTACCCGTCTGGCTGAAGCCGCGGACCACTTTGCACAAGACCTTCGTCGATGTCTTCTTCCATTGCTTCGGTCACGGTGATGAGCGGGTTGTTGAAATCCTGCTCCATGCAAAAATTGATTGCAGCAGCGACCGACTGGTAGTTTGCCCCGGCAATTTCGGGTAGCGAGGGCGAAACCGTCATCTGCGCATCGTGCAAGGTCGCTTCGGGGTAGAACAGATATGGACCGATCACACGCGATTGCAGGTTTGCATCGGCTGGCACGGCTTCGACAAACAGCTGCGCTGCGCCAGTGACCTGCTCCGGCTTCCTGAGGCGCACCCAATAGGCATGGCACCCATAGACGCTGCCATCGGCGTGGGTCAGCGGGCGGAAGCTGGGAGCGACAATATCGCTAGTCTCGCCTTCGAAGTGAAACCGGATGCGCTCTGTCCCTCCGATCAGCGACCCGGCGGCATTGGCATAACTAACCACGCCCACCCAGAGATCGCTTGTGAAGCGCTGGTGTGGCGGAACGACCAGGCGAATGGCTGGCTTCGCGTTCAGCCGTGCCGGATCGACGGGGATCGTATCAAATCCTGATCCAGGTGTGCCGTCCCACTGCGCTGAAGGGTATAGTGCCTGTGTTATCGGAACCGGAGAGCCGCTCAGCGCTTGCGGTCTGCGGCGTCCGGTGTGATAGCCCGGCCCGAAATGCGACATCAGATGAGGCCCACGATATCAAGGGCCGTTGTCCCCGAGGCACGGATGGCTCGCACGCGGATATCGAGGATACTGCCGCTGGCGACATTTGTGAACACGACGTCCTCCTCGCCGTTGACCGGCCGGAGCGTGATGTCGCCGCCCGATCCGACGTAGATCGCTTTTGTCGCGCGGGGCAGTTCTTGAGCGTCGCTGGGCACGATGGCGAAGCAATCGGCGGCGGGAGAGGTAACGCTGTTGGCAGAGCTCTCGAAGGGGTCCTCAAACATTCCGGGTCCTTTGCGTAGATAATACTGAGGATTTTTCCCCTATAGATCGAGGAATGTGTAGGAAAATTCTTTTTGGAGGGTTGTCGCGAGCCAGCGCTTGGCCCGCGATGTCGACCCGTCTATCAAGAGATGATGGCGTCGTCGGCAGTTCAGATTAGGCCCGCTAGGCCTGAACAGGTGCACCGGGTCCTGGCTAGGCCGCGCACCCACGCGCTGTTGGCTGTACTTCCCGCAGTCGTCCTGTTTTACGCCGCCTTGATGCCGAACGAGTTGCGCCTCGTTCTGGCAGACCAGTATCTGTACGCGCCGCGCATGATCAGCTTTCTCTTGATCCCCTGGATCGTGTGGCAGGTGATCAAAAGGGAGGTGAAACTCCATTTCTGGGATTTTCTGTTCGTCGCCGCGACATTCTGGATGGTCTATTCGTTCATGAATTATTACGAGCCCGCCGAGGGGCTTTTGCGCGGTGGCGCGCTGGCCCTGGACGCGGTTCTCCCATTCCTGATTGCGCGTTTCAGCATTCGCAGCCCGGATGATTTTCGCCGCTTTCTCGTTCTTGTCGCGCCGGCGATTTTCCTCGTTGGTCTGATGATGCTCGCCGAAGTGGCCGCTGGACGCGCTATCATCCGTCCGGCCTTTGCCTCGGTTTTCGGTGACCTGTCCGCGTATCTCGATGGCGTTGCCGTCGGGCGCGCCCGTGATTTCGTCGATTACCGCTTCGGCTTTTTCCGAGCCGCCGGGCCGTTTTCACACCCGATCCTGGCGGGCTTTGTCCTTGCCAGCTTTCTTCCCATTTACTGGTTTGCGGGCCTTCGAAAATGGCCGACACCTGTTGGCGTTCTTGCCTCGGTCTTCGCGATCCTGTCATTCAGTTCAGCGGTAATCCTCGCACTGATACTCGCCATCGGATTGATGGTTGCTGATTATATTCAGCGCATGGTCGCCTTCCTGTCGTGGAAGATTATCACCTTTGTCGCTGTGATGACGGCGGCTACCCTTCACTTTGCGTCGGAAAACGGTTTGGTCAGCGTTCTGGTGCGTTTGACCCTCAACCCCAGCACGGGCCGGTTCCGCACGCTAATCTGGGAATATGGCCTCATTTCGGTCCAGAATCACCCCTGGTTCGGGATCGGCTTCACCAATTATGAGCGGCTGGAATGGATGGTGCCTAGCGTGGATGCGCACTGGCTTTTGCTGGGTATCCGTCACGGCTGGATTCCGCCGGTCCTCATGCTGTTGACCTGCATTGCCGCGATCTTCCTGCTCGCCATGTCGGCATCGCGCTCAGGCCGGACGGATCGGCGTCTTCGGGTGGGGATGGCGATAAGCCTGTTCGTTTGCATGATGACAGGATTTACCGTGTCTTTCTTCGGTGGCGCGGCCACCTGGGTCTACATGCTGTTAGGGATGAGCCTGTCGGTTGGCGTTGCTCCGATCATGCAACATCGGCTGCTTGCCCCAGGCGCGCCGGTCCGACCAACGGGGCGATTGCAGGATCGGCCGCTGCAGCCAATTCGGCCAAGGTCGCGCCGCAACGCGCCGCTCGGCCCGCAGCGCTAACGCATCAGGAACCCGCCGGGCCACCCCGACCTAAACCGTTCCAGAAAGCAGCGCGCGCTGTTGTGACAGGCGCGCCATATTGGGCGCAAATTCCTGTTCGAGCTGCGCGAGGAGTTGCGCATTGTCTTCCAGCTCGCTTCGATCGATCGGCGCTGAGTTGAGGCTGCGAACAACGTCTTTGGCCCGGCGAACAACACGCGTATCGGGTAGTGTCCTGGCAATCCTGGCACCCAAGGAGCGCAACAGACGGCTCTTGGTCGCGACTGTGGGGTTGGACGCAGCGGTCCCGGCGCAAACCAGCGGTTCTGCCGCAATACCGAGCCATGAGGCGAGCGCTTCCAGTGATTTCTTTCGGTCAGCCGTCAACTCTTCAAGCGACATCACGAACAGGTTTTCGCGCGCAATTTCGGCGCTCCACAGATCAACCGTCTGATCGTAAAGCGTATCACGCCAGGCCGATCGCAGCATGTTGAACTGCGCCGCGCGCTCATCAATCGGATCGCGAATGGCATCAATGAAGTGCTCAAAGGAGATCACCCACGGGATCGTGCGCTGATGATAGCGCGCATATTGGTACAACGAGAACAGGCGCCGCGAGGGATTTCGTATGATGAACAGGATCTTTGGCTGCGGATCAAGGCAAGCGATCGTTGGCAGGGCCGTGCGCTGATATTGATATTGCGGGGAGGCATCCAGCCAGATGTCAAAGTCGCCCCTGCCGGCATCGGCATATTGCGAGGCCCAGCCTTCCAGACCCGAGGCGTGCAGATTGACTGAGGGGCACAGGCGATCTTCCGGGTCCATCAGGAAGCGGACTTCCTTTTCAATCCCTCCGGTAACCCGAGGGTGTGCGACAAGCAGATCATAGAGCGTGGTTGTACCGCATTTCGCTACACCGGGCATGATGAGGTTGGGGGTCCAGGGCAAAGCGGATCTTTCACAGAGCCAGTCACAAGGCGAATGTCGTGGGGCTTAAAGCATCGCGCCAAAGCATAGCAAGCCGCCAGCCGCCCCCGCGAAACTGGCCGGGCAAAACTCGCCCATGACAAGGCTTTGACGCTGGTCTAGGACGGCGCGAAGGAGCGCGGTCACAAAAGCGCCAGGCAGTTCAGGTGTCGCTGCGATAGGAGGAAGATCACTCATGTCGGTAGAGCTTTCGGTCGTGATCGTCAGCTACAACACGCGCGAGATGACCTTAAAGGCGATTGAGACCCTGTACGAACACGCGCCTGACATCACCATGCAGGTGATTGTCTGGGACAACAATTCGCACGACGGATCATGCGATGCCATTGCGGCGGCGTTTCCGCAGGTTGAAATTCACCGATCACCGGACAATCTCGGCTTCGCTGCGGCCAACAACCGGGCGGCGGAAACGGCGGTCGGAGAGTGGTTGTTGTTGCTCAATTCCGATACCGAAGTACTTTCCGGCGCGATCCAGAACCTGCTCGCCTTTGGCAGAAACAACCCACAGGCGGGCATTGTTGGCGGGCGCACGCTTTTTGGTGATGGTTCCCTCAACGCAACCTCGTGCTTTAATCGCATGACGGTGTGGAGCCTGTTTTGCTATTCAATTGGTATTTCGAGGCTTTTCAAGACGATCCCGTTCTTCAATCCAGAGATGATCGAAGGGGCCATGATGGATGAGATTCGCCAGGTCGATATCGTGACGGGCTGTTTTTTCCTGCTTCGCACGGATTTGTGGCGAGAGCTGAGGGGATTTGACCTGCGCTATTTCATGTATGCGGAGGAAAATGATCTGTGTCTGCGCGCCGGCAAAATGGGATACAGGCCGATGGTCACGCCAGAGGCAACGATCATTCACCACGGCGGCGCATCAGCAATATCAAACGCGGTAAAGCAGCAGCAGGTTTACCGGGGCAAGGCGACCATTATCCGCGATCATTTTGGCGCGGTGCGAAAGCAGATGGGGCTTTTCATGCTCTGGTCAGTCGCGTTGACACGGCACGCAGCGCACTCAACGCTTGCCCTGCTGGGCCGAAAAAAGCCCGATAAGGCGGAGATGTGGAAAGCGGTGTGGCGCAAACGGGCAGACTGGCTCAAAGGGTATTGAGCAGGTCTTAGTCCCGTGTTGCAAAGCCAGCGGCGAGTTTGAGCCCGCGTTCAAATTCATGGGCGATGGAATCGCGCTGAAACTGCCTCGCTGCGTCCGATTTTTGCCATCGGTCGAGTGCTGATTTCATCGCGGCTTCCTCCTCCATCACCCGGCCCATCGCATTGGCAAGGGCGACGGGATCGCGCGCGTCCACGCCGATCGCAAAAGGGGCGTCGTCGAAATAGCCCGAGATCGCCGTGCCTTGCGGGTAAATGACGGGAAGGCCCGCAAACAGCGCCTCGATAAACACGAGCCCGAAGCTTTCCCTCAGAGACGGCAGGACGAAACCGCTGGCCGAGCGCATGCGTGCGCGCAATTGTTCACGGTCCATCGCACCGGCGAGTTGGATCGATGGGCGTTCGCGTATCAGCGCGTTGCACGCCTTGAAGTCCTGATCATCACCGCCGCCGATGACGGTGATAGGCGCTCGTGTCTGTCGGCTTTCAAGGATCTTCGCAGCCTTGACGAGGCCAGCGAGATTTTTCCGGCGATAGCTTTTGAGGTGGAAGACCGAAATCAAACCTTCTCCGGAAACACGTGGAGCCGTCGGCATGTCGAGGTCGGTCGGGCAGGGAAGGACGATGCGTCTGCCCGCAGGCTCACCAAGCGCTTCAATCACGCAGTCCCATGTCCAGGGGGCAAAGGGGAAGATCACCTGCGCCCCATGCAGAGCATTGCGAAAGGTGCTGTGCAAGTCTCGCCGAAAGGTCAGGATCTTCGCATCCGTGCCCCCCTGAAGGCAAAGCGCGTAGGGCAGATCAAGCGCGGTCGCCGCACGGTGCACCGCAATCCCTTCGATCGTAAGCTTGTGCCCGACGATCAGGTCCGGGCGCTGCGGCATGGCTTTCACCGCCTCGATCAGCCAGTCGCCCAATTGCTCAAGTTTGGTGCGGTGACGAAGACCTTGTCCGGGCGCCTGATAGGCAAGCGCCACGCCTTGCGCAAAATCCTGGGTCTCAACCGCAAGCTTTCCCGGCGACAACAGCTGGCTCAGCGTCTCTGCACGGCTGGGAGCGGTCCGATTTATCGAAATGACCCGGTGTTCAAAAGCGCTCTGTGTAAGCGACAGCAGCGTCTCGATTACTCGGGTTTTAAACGGCTCGATCGGGTCCGGAAAGTCGCCGCTGACGTGGAGAATGCGAGGCCGATCCCGGCCCGCCGTAACCCTATCTGGCACAGCGTCGAGCGGGGCCAGCCCCGCAGCGTTTATTTGTCACGGCCATATTGGTAATATTGATAGTCGTAGGTGTAGTCCGATCCGGCCTCAAGAGCGCGATACTTGGTCAGGATTGCTCCGATGACATTGCCGCCAACCTTCTTGATCCGCTGCACCGCTGTTCGTGCTTGTGCGACGCTGATCCGGTTTGCCTCGATCACAAAAATGGTTGCATCCACGTTTTGCGCAATCTCTGGCGCATCCGCGAGGCCCAAGACAGGCGAACTGTCGATCAGGATGACCGAATATTTTTCGCGGTTGGCGTCAATAAAGTCTCTGAAACGCGAGGAAGACAACAATTCAACCGGGTTGGACGGGATCTGCGCGACCGAGAGGATGTGGAGGTTGTCATGCACGCTTTCGATCACCGCCTCTTCCAGTGTGGCCTCACCCAAAAGCACTTCGGTAATGCCCATTTCCTTTGCGGGAATATCGAGCAGCGGAATAATCGACGGTTTGCGCAGATCGCAATCGATCAACAACGTGCGACGGCCAAGTCGGGCGAACAATTCGGCCAGAATGAGCGATGAGGTCGATTTCCCTTCGGCGGCCTGGCTGCTGGTTGTTTGCAACACGGTGCCATCACGTGGAAGGGCGAAGTCAAGGGTCGAGCGGATCGAGGCGTAAGCTTCGACAAGCGAACTGAACTGGTTCGCTTCTTCCCCATCCATCCGATCAGACCGAACATAAGGCGTCAGACCCAGAACCGGCACGCCAAGTCGGTCTTCGACATCTTCCGGACGGCGGAACTGATCAACAAACACCTCGCGCACCAGCGCTAATCCACCAGCCATTGCGAGCCCGAGGACAAGGGCCACGATCATGTTGCGCGTAAGGCTTGGCTTGATCGGGGTGCGTGGCACAACCGCGCTGTCCAGCAGCGTCAAGACACCCGATTGCACATTTGTCGCGGAGCTGATCTGGTTGTAGCGGGTCAGCAGTTCATTGAGCTGTTGGCGAAGAGCCTGAGCGTTGCGTTCAAGATTGGTGAATTCGACCTTTTCGTCCTGCTCCACCAAGGCTTCGCTGGTCGCGTTTCCCAATTCTCTGGCCAAGGCGGTCTCCTGCCTTTCGGCGATGACGTACGAATTGCGGATGCCGGCTTTAATGTTAGCCGCCGTCGTGGCGATTTGTTCGTTGATAAGGTCGATCTGCCGTTTGATATCGACGATCTCGGGAAACTGATCGTTGTAACGTTCGCGCAGGCTGGAAAGCTGTGCGCCCAGTTTTGCCTTTTCCGCGATCAGGCCCTGAATTGCCGCGTTCCCTTGAACTTCGGGCAATTGTTCGGCCGGGATGTCAGCGACCGCGCGCCATTTCTGCTCGGCGGTGATCCGCGCGGCCCGGGCAGCAGCGACTGTCTGGTTGATACTGGCAAGGTTAGCCCCGGTCATGGTCAGACCGGTCTCGCCGTCGATGCCGGCCGTTGCGGGCGTAACGATCCCAGCACCACGGGCGAACGCGTTCGACGCCTTTTCGGCCTCTGCCAATTGACCGCGCACCGTCTCGATCTGCGTCAGCAGATATTCGCGCGCATAGGCGTTGCCTTCCACAGAGCGCTGCGTGTCCGATTGGACATAGGCGTCCGCGTAAGCGTTGACCGCTTCGGAAGCGAGGACCGGATCAGCAGACGTGAAAACGATCTGAACTAGCAATTCATCGCGCGGCACCGTGGCATTGACGTTCGCCCTCAAGGCTGAGACCGCCATGCGCTTCTTATCGTTTGCCCATTGCTCGTCAGTGCGATCTGGTGGCCTGCGGTCGTTCACATCCGCTCCCAACAGCGCATCGCGCGAGGCTGGGTTGAGGTTTTCGGCTACCTGCGCTGCCAATTTACGGCTTTCCACCACAGTCGCCTGCGTCTTCATGAAAGAGCGAACTTCGATATTGGACTTGACCGGTGCGGTCGCTTCCTGCCCCACCGAAATCCACGTCGATCCGAAGGGGGACACACGAACCGAAGCGCTTGCCTGATAAATCGGTGTGGAAAGCAGCGTCACGATCAGTCCGCCAAGCATCACGATGATCAGCGTTGCAATGATCAGCCACCTCTGACGAAACAAGGCTCCGCGTAGCCATGCAACGTCGATCATGGAAGAGGGGGCAGCCTGCGGCTCCGCATAGGCCGGGGGCAGGTAACCATCCACCCACAATTCACGACCAGGCCCGCGGCCTTCAGGCGATGAGACAATTGGGTGGTTGGTCATGAGCGTATCAGTCGGTGCTGTTCACGGCGACGTTTGCAAATACGCCAAAGGCAGGAAGGGCTTTGAGCAAATCCTGCCAGAAGACTGACAAGCCATCGGTGCCCACAACGACCCTGTCACCCGGTTCCAGGATCGGATCCAGCATCGTACCCTGGCGCACTTGACCGTAGTCAAATTTCGCAACTGTTATGCCGCCCGGCCCTTCCCGAAACACAGCCACTTGATCGGTTTTGGCCGTGCGCGCCGGTCCGCGTGCCATCGCAATCGCAGCTGAAAGGCGCTCGCCCGGTTGGAACGTGAAGACGCCCGGCGCTTCAACCGCGCCTTCGACTGTAACCCGGTGTGAGGCGTATTCGGTAATGTTCACGCTTACCATCGG
>JBCBKF010000007.1:0-24599 GCA_038522255.1 Pseudomonadota bacterium | reverse complement strand
TAAAGCGGCGGCTTGGCGAGGAACAGGTGCCCCTTGCGCACGATGTCCGGCATTTCCTGGAAGAAGAACGTCATCAACAGCGTCGCGATATGCGCGCCGTCGACATCTGCGTCGGTCATGATGATCACACGGTCGTAACGCAGGTTCTCCGCATCGCAGTCCTTTCGCGTGCCGCAGCCCAGAGCGAGGGCGAGATCGGCAATTTCGGAATTGGCACGGATTTTGTCGGCGGTGGCACTGGCGACATTGAGGATCTTGCCGCGAATAGGGAGGATTGCCTGCGTTTTGCGGTTGCGCGCTTGCTTTGCGCTTCCCCCGGCTGAATCGCCCTCAACGATGAACAGTTCGGTCTCGCGCCCATTCTCTCCGGTGCCTTCGCCCGAACAATCGGTCAGCTTGCCGGGCAGGCGCAGCTTCTTGGCGTTGGTCGCGGTCTTGCGCTTGATCTCGCGCTCTTGCTTGCGCTTAAGCCGCTCTTCCATGCGCTCCAAAACTTCGCCGAGCAGAGCTTTGCCGCGCTCCATGTCATCGGTGAGGAAGTGGTCGAAATGATCGCGCACCGCATTTTCGACAAGGCGCGCGGCTTCGGGCGAGGTCAGGCGGTCCTTGGTCTGGGACTGGAATTGCGGATCACGAATGAAGACGCTGAGCATCACTTCCGAGCCCGTCATTACATCATCTGCGGTGACGTCCTTGGCCTTCTTGGTGCCGGTGAGGTCTCCAAAAGCGCGCAGTGCCTTTGTCAGTGCGGCGCGCAGGCCCTGTTCGTGGGTGCCGCCATCGGGTGTTGGCACCGTGTTGCAGTACCAGCTGGTCGACCCATCGGAATAAAGCGGCCAAGCGATTGCCCATTCAACCCGGCCCTGACTGGCACCTGCATCGTCCTGTGCAAGGTCCTGGCTTCCAGTGAAGGGCAGGGCGGTCACACATTCGCGCTCGCCCACCTGTTCGGCCAGATGATCGGCGAGGCCGCCGGGAAATTTGAACACCGCTTCGGCAGGGACATCCTCGCTCGCCAGGCTCTCAGCGCATTTCCAGCGGATCTCGACGCCGGCAAACAGATAGGCCTTGGAACGCGCCAGTTTGAACAGCCGCGCCGGTTTGAACTGGCGATCGCCGAATATCTCGGTGTCGGGGGTAAAGCTGACCATCGTCCCGCGCCGATTGGGTGCTGCGCCGATGATCTCAATGGGCCCGAGGGTCTGCCCCTTGGAGAACGTTTGCGCGTAAAGCTGCTTGTCGCGCGCCACTTCGACGCGAGTATCGGAGGACAGCGCGTTCACCACGCTCACCCCGACGCCATGCAAACCGCCGCTGGTAGCGTAGGCCTTGCCCGAAAACTTGCCGCCCGAATGCAGCGTTGAAAGGATCACTTCGAGCGTCGACTTGCCCGGATATTTGGGATGCTCGTCCACCGGAATGCCGCGGCCATTGTCTGAAATGCTAAGGCGATTGCCTTCTTCAAGGCGCACTTCGATCCGGCTTGCATGGCCCGCGACCGCTTCGTCCATCGAATTGTCGAGCACTTCGGCGGCCAGATGGTGGAGCGCGCGGTCGTCCGTACCGCCGATATACATGCCCGGGCGGCGGCGAACCGGCTCCAGCCCTTCGAGAACCTCAATCGAAGAGCTGTCATAACTGCCGCTGGAGGTGGGAGTGTTCTCGAAAAGATCGTCAGACATGGCATGCACGATAGGCGCGTGTCAGTGCGCATCGCAAGGCGGGACGCTCGTCTTTTCGGGGGTTACTTGAGGAAGCTGGACGGCGCCGGATCGACCGCCCGAACCTCCCCCCCGCTCACCTGCCGCACTTCGAGCGCGCGCTCGGCCACGCCATCGCGGCCAAAGCGGAACGGGCCGTCGAGCCCCAGAAAGCCCGCGCGATCAAACAGGCGCTCGGATGGAAAGTCAGTCCCCACCTGCCAGTCGCGGGCGATACGCACGCCCAAAAGCACTGCGTCATATCCCAGGGTCGCGATACGATAAGGCTTTTCACCAAAGCGCGCCTCATAACTGTCAGAAAATCGTTTGAAACGGCGGTCCGATACGGCCGAGAACATCGCGCCATCGACCGAAGAGGCTTGCGTCAAGGCCGCCTCGCCGCTCCACAATTCGGTGCCCAGAATGCGCGTACCTTCGGCGCCGCTGCGCTTGATCTCGGTCGCCGCCTGCGTCGCCAGACGCGCGCCATCGGCAATCAGCACGGTATCGTAGCCACCCTTGGTCCGCAGCCTTTGTGCAGCGCTGACGATTGATGTGTTGCCCCGCGAGTAGGTCTCGCGCGCGATGAGGTTGCCGCCATACGCCCCCAGCGCCGTTTCGAGCGCGGCATATGAACGCTGACCATAATCGCCATCGGGGACGAGTGCTGCAAACAGCGTCGATCCGCGCGCCCTGGCGTACTGCACCGTCCGGCGGATCGACTGTTCGGGCACGTGGCCCATCACGAAGACATCGGCGCTGGCAACTTGCGTGTCGTTTGAAAAGGCAATTGCAGGCACCCTGGCGGGCCGCGTTCGCGCTTGCACGGCGGGCACATTATCGGCGAGTAGCGGCCCCAGGATAAGCTTGTTCCCGTCAACCACCGCCTGTCGCGCAGCCTCGCCGGCGCCCTGGCCGGTATCGTAGGTGGTGATTCGCAAGTTGTCGGCATTGGTATCGAGCAGCGCCATGGTCGTTGCGTTTGCCAGGGCTTGACCCACAGCGGCGGTGTTTCCCGAAAGCGGCACGAGCAGTGCCACACGATGCCGGGTTGCATCGGTCGGCAGCGCGGTTGGCGTTGGCTCAGGCGTGGGGGTTGCGACCGGAGTGGTGGAAACGGTCTCGGTCTTGGGGATAACCTGGCACCCGCCCAGCAGCACAGTCGCCCCAGCAAGAGCGAGGGCCCGCCGCGAAAACACCGCCTTTGCACCTTGCGAAACCGCACTCACCAAACGCTTCATCTTGCCGACCCCTTGTGTCTGCTTCAAAGACGTCTGTGTGAGCACACAGCCGCCTTCATCTGACGTGTCCAAACCTCTTGCGCCGGGCCTCTACATCGTCGCAACGCCAATTGGCAATCTTGGCGATATCACCTTTCGGGCAATTGACACTTTACGGCGGTGTGCGGTGATTGCGTGCGAAGACACGCGCGTGACCGGGCGCTTGCTCAACCACTACAGTGTCACCACCCGGATGCAGCGCTACGATGACCACGCGACGCACGCGCTGCGTGATCGGCTGATCGAGCAGGCGATGAGCGAAGCTGTGGCTTTGGTTAGCGATGCCGGCACGCCGCTTGTGTCAGATCCCGGCTATCGTCTGGTGCGCGCGGCACGCGAGGCGGGCGCAGCGGTGACATCCATCCCGGGCGCCTGCGCCGCGATAGCTGGATTGACTGTGTCGGGCCTTCCCAATGATCGATTTGTGTTTGCGGGGTTTCTGCCCGTAAAGGACAAGGCCCGTCGCGATGCGCTTGAGGATGTGGCCTCGATAAACGCGACGCTGATCTTTTACGAAACCGGGCCGCGCCTGGTCCGCTCGCTGGAGGCGATGGCGCAGGTCTGGCCTGAGCGCGAGGTCGCCGTCGCCCGCGAGCTTACCAAACTGCACGAGGAATGCCGCAGCGCACAAGCTGATGCCCTGGCCGATCACTATCGCAGCCACCCGCCAAAAGGCGAGATCGTGCTGCTTGTCGGCCCGCCTCCCTCCGCTGCCCTAGAAATCGATCCCGACGCTTTGCTGCGCGAGGCTCTGGTCGATCTTACCCCCAGCAAGGCCGCTGCCCGCGTCGCCAAGGCCACCGGTTTAGAGCGCCAGGACCTCTACGCCCGCGCCGTGGCGTTTAAATCCCAATGAGCGAGAAGCGCGTCCGGGCCGATAAGCAGGGCCGCGAGGGCGAGGCGGAGGCGGCGCGCTGGCTTGCCGATCAAGGCTGGGAAATCCTCGCCCAACGGGTAAAGACCAAGCAGGGTGAGATTGACCTTGTCGCGCGCAAAGACGGCCTCGTCGCATTCGTCGAGGTAAAGTGGCGTCGCCGCACGGCCGATCTGGCAACTGCGATTGACGAGCGGCGCCTGACGAGGGTGGCCGCGGCGGTCGAGATGGTAGCGCATGAATATGTGGGGCCGGATGACGATATGCGGATCGACGTGATCTTGCTTGCACCCGGCGCCTTCCCTCGCCACATCGCCAATGCCTGGATGCCTTAGGAACACACTATGCCACTCAAGATCGCGGTGCAGATGGATCCCATCGAGACCGTCAACATCAAGGGCGACAGCACGTTTGCGTTGATGCTCGCCGCGCAGGAGCGGGGCCATGAAGTCTACGAATATCATGTCGAGAGCCTGACGCTCGACGCTGATGATCGCCTGTTTGCGCAAGGGTACCCCGTGAAAGTGCGCAAGGTTGAGGGCGATCACTTTGAAAAGGGCGAGGCGGTCCGCCTTGATCTGGGCAAGGATATCGACGTTGTCCTGATGCGCCAGGACCCGCCGTTCCATATGGGCTATATCACCGCGACGCACCTGCTTGAACGGATTGCGGGGGAGACTTTGGTGGTCAACGATCCCGCGAGCGTGCGGAACGCGCCGGAAAAGGTGATGGTGCTCGATTATCGCCGTTTTATGCCGCCTACGCTCGTCACCCGCTCGGTCGACGAAGTGCGCCGCTTCGTGACGCAGCACGGCGCGGTGGTGGTCAAGCCCATCCACGGCAATGGCGGCAAAGCGATTTTTCGCGTGCCTGCCGATGGCGACAATCTCACCGCGCTGTTCGAAGTCTTCAACCAGACCTGGCCCGAACCGCACATGGTCCAGCCTTTCCTCCGCGAAGTGGCAACAGGCGACAAACGCATCGTCCTGATCGACGGCGAGGTTGCGGGCGCGATCAACCGCATTCCGGGCGAGGGCGAGTTCCGCTCAAACCTAGCCATGGGCGGCAGCGCGGAGGCGACGGGTTTGACGCAGCGCGAGGTCGAGATTTGCGAAGCGATGGGCCCAGACCTGAAGCGGCTAGGCCTCACTTTCGTGGGCATCGACGTGATCGGCGGCAAATGGCTGACCGAAATTAATGTGACATCGCCCACGGGGATCGTGGCGATTTCTGAGTTCGATGGGACGGATTTGGCGGGAATGATCTGGGACGCGATTGAGGGGCGGGTGGAGAGCTAGATCTGCTTTCAGAATAGGCTTCGTGGAGTCGTTATAGTCTGAAAGTGGTAGGTGGAATCGGACCGTCTGTTTCTGGAAGGCTTTTGCAAAAAGTAGCCATTCGTGGTGATCGTCTCTGCAAAGTTAGGAAGGCCATGTGAACGTGGTCAGGCGGTCTAAGCTGCGCCGCAAATCGTCGCGGTGCACGCTATCTTGATGGCGGAATGCCCAACGCATCTCAAGTATCTCTCCGACAATGCGCGAGATTAGCGTCGCGATCTGCGGAATTCCCGACACTTCGATAGACCAGCCCTTTGGTTCAAAATGTGTGAACTGGTTTCTCATTCCGTCGTGAAACCTCTGCAGCCAGTCAAGTTCAGCGTCGCTAATTTTGACACCGGCCGAGTTACTGCAGTCCCCCGCTGAGTGTGGTTTCCGCACTGCCTTCAGCAAATCCGGAAGAGCCATCAAGTAGGTCTTAGGCCGCTTTGCGTTGGGGTTGGTGCGAGACTGTTCAATGTATTCCAACCACTCACCAGCATTTTTCTTGGTGATGGCGCCTAACGGTGCTGCAGTTGTAGTGAGATGGCAGACACAAGCACCTTGCAACGCTGAGTGAAGGGCCAAGACTACCCACTTCCAAGCTTGTGGATCTTCGTCAACGACGCCAGCTGCTCTTATGACATGGCGGATTGATCCGGCCACGTCTTCTACCTCATCGGTGCAAATCCAATTGTCGGCCATATGATCCCAAATCCCCTATGGTCGAGTACCAAACAACCCGAAGCCGTATAAACCGACTACCGCTTTTGAGCCCCCGAAGCGGAAAAGCCAACGACCACAACTGGATCGATAGCGGAAATTCCGCATATGAGAAACGGTCACCCTCTTTTCGCCCGCGGATGCGCCGCGCGGTAATCCTCCAGCATCTGCGCCGCGTCCACCTTGGTGTAAATCTGCGTTGACCCGAGCGACGCATGCCCAAGCAATTCCTGCAAGCTCCGCAAATCCGCGCCCGCGCTCAGCAGATGCGTCGCAAACGAATGCCGCAGGGCATGCGGTGTCGCGGTGTCGGGCAGGCCGAGTGCTTTCCTCGCATTCGCCATCGCCTTTTGCACCATGCCGGGCGAGAGCGGGCCGCCTTTGACGCCTCTGAACAAGGGCTCTTTGGCCTCAAGCGGGTAGGGACACCCTGTAGTATATTCGCGCACCGCTTCGCGCGTGATTGGCAGGACCGGCACGATCCGCTGTTTGCCGCCTTTGCCTGTAACTTGTAGCGTCTCTCCCAATGGCGCGTTGCGCCCGGTGAGGGACAAAGCCTCGGCGATGCGCAGGCCTGATCCGTACATCAGCAGCAGCACCGCCCGATCGCGCGCACCCACCCAATCGTCACCCGCCATGCCATCTACCAGATCGGCGATGTTCACCGCTTCATCGGGCGTGACGGGGCGGGGAAGGCCCTTCTTGAGCCGAGGTCCGCGCAGGCGTAGAGCGGCAGGGTCGGGGTCGCCCGCCTGTTCACGCGCGAAAGCCACAAACGCTTTGATCGCCGACAATTCGCGCGCCGCGCTCGCATTGCCAAGGCCTTCAGCCCGCCGAGAAGCGAGGTGGCGGCGCAGATCGAACGCTTCGATTTGCGCAGCAGCGTCCCACGACGTCAGATCGAGGGTGGCAACGATCCGCCGAGCCGCCGAAACATAGGCGCGCACCGTATGCGGGCTGCGGCGTTTTGCATGAGCGAGATGGTCGCGCCATATGGCAACAAGGTCATCAGCGGTCACGCGCCTTGCACCTCAGCCACGACCAGTAAGTCACCAACGATCTCCCCCAGCAGACCATCCAGCAAGGGGCTTCCTTGCGCAGTGACCCCAAGCCGCGCAGCCTCCTGCCAAAGCAGCCCCAAATCGAGATATTGCGCGATCTTGTTCGGCTTCAAAAGCGCATCGCGATCAAAGCCGAAACGCGCTTCGAGGCCAGCCAGATCAATTCCTTCGCGCAGGCGCAGCCCCATGAGAAGCGCTTCCGATGCTTGCTCAGGAGCACTAAGCGACCGCGCCTCGTGGATCCCGTGCCCGCGATCCGCCACCGCGCTCAGGAAATTCTCAGGCTTCTTGTGTCGCACCGTCGCCATTCCTGCGCGCCGCCCATGCGCGCCGGGCCCGATGCCAGCATAATCCTGATAGCGCCAATAGGTGAGGTTGTGCCGGCTCTCCTCGCCGGTCCCAGCGTGATTGCTTGTCTCATAGGCTGGCAGTCCTGCCGCGCCGGTCAGTTCCTGCGTAAGATCGTACAGATCCGCCGCTGTCTCATCGTCCAACGGCCTGAACGCTCCGCGCCGCACATCGGTGGCAAAGCGTGTGCCCGGTTCAATGGTGAGCTGGTACAGGGAAAGGTGCGAGGTCCCAAAACCAAGCGCCCGGGCCAATTGCGCCTCCCATTGCTCCGGGGACTGATGGGGAAGGGCGTAGATGAGATCAAAGCTTACTCTTTCAAAGTGCTTCTGCGCAGTCTCAAGTGCGCCAAACGCCTCCTGGCCCCCGTGCAGCCGTCCGAGCCAGCGCAAGGTCTCATCCTCTAGCGATTGCACGCCGAGCGACACCCGGTTGATGCCCGCTCGCGCCAGCTGAGCGAAATTCGCAGCTTCGACCGAAGACGGATTGGCTTCGAGTGTGATTTCAATATCCTGCGCAAAGCCCCATAAGTCTTCGGCGTCATTCAGCAGTTGCGCGACAAGAGCGGGGGACATCAGCGAGGGTGTGCCCCCACCAAAGAAGATCGAGGTGAGTGTCTCACCACCAGCGACGGCATGCTCTGCGCGCATGTCTTGCAGCAACGCCGCGCGCCAGGCGGCGACATCTACGCTCGCACGGACATGCGAGTTGAAATCGCAATAGGGGCACTTTTTCTCGCAGAACGGCCAATGGATATAAAGCGCGCGCGCCATACGTTCTTTCAGGCTTCCTTAAGCGTGTGAAGTCAAGCTTTGCGCATGAAACCACCGGTTCTAGTCAATGCGCTTTGTGGGCTCACAGCTCTGTTTTGGTGCCCCTTGGCGCTTGCACAAGACACGCAGGCCGAATGTGTATGGTTGCAGGATCACAATCGGGCGCGTGAGGCATTTGGCAGCACTGCGCTGCAGTGGGACGCCCAGCTTGCCCGCGATGCGGAGGAATGGGCACGTTATCTGGCCCGCAGAAACACCCTTCAACACTCGGCAAATGATATGCGTAGGGGAGCGGGGGAAAATCTGTGGATGGGAAGTCGGGGCTATTTCAAGCCGTCCCAAATGATTGCGAGTTTTGTCGATGAAGGCGCCGATTTCGTGCCCGGCCGTTTTCCCGAAGTTTCGCGCACAGGAAGCTGGCGCGATGTCGGGCATTACACCCAGATCGTATGGCCGCGCACGCAAAAGGTTGGCTGCGCCATGGCTGCGGGCCAGCATTTCGATGTGCTGGTATGCCGCTATTGGCCAGCCGGCAATGTTGTAGGCACCACGATTGCGCCACTAGGGCGCGTGGCGGCAAAGTAATCAATCCCCGAACTGATCGGCGACCAGCTTAGCGAACGCATCGGCTCGGTGGCTGATTGCGTGTTTTTCGGCAGAGTCGATCTCGGCAAAGGTTTCATCGCCCTCGCGTCCTGAAGGCACAAACACCGGGTCATAGCCAAAGCCAAGCTCTCCGCGGGGAGGCCAGGTTAGCGCGCCGGGGCATCGCCCCTCGTAAACCGCGCTCTCGCCGCCGGGCCACGCAATGGCAAGCACGCAATGAAACGCGGCGCTGCGATCCGTTTCAGGGCCCAGCTCTTGCAGCATCCCCTCAACCTTGCCCATCGCCATATACCAGTCGCGCCCCGGATCGCCTTCGAACCATTGCCGCTCGGCCCAATCGGCGGTGTAGACGCCGGGGCGGCCACCCAGTGCAGCGACGCTCAGCCCGCTATCATCGGCAAGCGCGGGCAATTGCGAGGCGTCCGCCGCGGCGCTCGCCTTCAACAGCGCGTTTTCGGCGAATGTGGTGCCCGTTTCAGGTGGTTCGGGCAGGCCCAGCGCACCTGCGGACAGGCATTTTAGACCATAGGGCTCAAGGAGCGTGCTGATTTCCTTCAGCTTACCTGCATTGTGCGTGGCGATAACCAGCGATCCACCCGAAAGTCTGCGCGTCATTTCGTCGCGTCGAGTTGCGCTGCGAAAATCTGGTCGCAGCCAATGCGAGCGAGGCGAAGCAAGCGCAACAAGCCTTCTTCGTCGTATGTCGCGCCTTCGGCAGTGGCCTGGACCTCGGCGATCTGCCCACCATCGATCAGCACAAAATTGGCGTCTGCGTCGGCCGAGCTGTCCTCAATATAGTCAAGGTCGAGCACGGGCGTGCCCTGATAGATACCGCAAGAGATTGCAGCGACCTGGCCGATGATCGGATCATCCTTGATCGCGCCTGATTTCAACAGGCCGTTGACCGCTAGCCGTAGCGCCACCCAGGCGCCCGAAATCGAAGCGGTGCGCGTGCCGCCATCGGCCTGGATCACATCGCAATCGAGCGTGATTTGCCGCTCACCAAGCTTCTCAAGATCGACGACGGCGCGCAGTGAACGCCCGATAAGACGCTGGATTTCCTGAGTGCGGCCCGATTGTTTGCCCCTGGCCGCCTCACGGCTGCCGCGCGTGTGCGTTGCGCGTGGAAGCATCGAATATTCGCCCGTCACCCAGCCTTCGCCCTTGCCGCGCAGCCAGGGCGGCACGCGCTCTTCCAGGCTCGCCGTGCACAAAACGCGCGTGTCGCCAAAGCTTATCAGGCAGGACCCCTCCGCATGCTTGGTAAAGCCGGTTTCGATCGTGATGGCGCGCATTTCGTCGGGCACGCGGTTTGATGGGCGCATAGTGGGACAATTCCTGTGTTGTTCGAGTCGTCTGTGGCGCGAGGCGGTGTGGCCGTGAACGGCTTTGCCCGCAAGGTCTGGCGCGCAAGACTTGGCGAACGCGGCAAGCGCGCTAAATTGGCAGATATGAATTCACCTCCCATCTCTGAAATGTCCGAACGAATGCGCGCCATTTTCCAGCGCGTTGTCGAAGGGTTTATAGAGAACGGCCAGCCGATGGGGTCCAAGACACTGGCCTCGGACCAGGGGTTGAACCTCTCGCCCGCTTCGATCCGGTCGGTGCTGGCTGATCTGGAAGGGCTGGGCCTGCTTGAAGCGCCGCACACCAGTGCAGGACGCCGACCGACCGATGCGGGTTTGCGCATCTTCGTCGACGGCATAATGCGTGTCGCCGAACCCACCGCGCAGGAACGTGCTCTGATCGAGGAAGGCCTGTCGGAGAGCGGCCGGGTGGAAGAGGCGCTGGCGCGGGCGAGTGCCCTGTTGTCGGATCTTTCCGGGGCTGCGGGCATGGTGATGGTCCCAACGCGCGAGGAGCGCCTGTCGCAGTTCAACCTTGTCAATCTTGGACAGGGCCGCGCTCTTGCCGTGTTGGTAAGCGAGGACGGGTCGGTCGAGAACAGGGTCGTGGACCTTGGTCCCGCCACACAGCCGAGCGCGCTGGAAGCTGCAAGCAATTACATCACGGCGCGCCTAAGCGGGCGAACCCTGGGGGAAGCGGCAAAGGCCATGCGGGCTGAAATTGCGGAAGAGCGCTCTCAGCTTGATACGGCGAGCCGTGAACTGGTCGAGCGCGGCCTCGCCGTGTGGAGCGAGGACACACAGCGTCTTCCGGTCCTGATCGTACGCGGCACATCGAACCTGCTTGACGACGCGGCGCTTGACGATATCGAACGCGTGCGCTCGCTCCTCAACAATCTTGAAGACAAGCAATCGGTGATGCAATTGCTCGAAAGCGCGAAGGATGCCGATGCCGCGCGCATTTTCATTGGCAGCGAAAATGCGCTGTTTGGCCTGTCCGGTTCCTCGGTCATTGCCTCGCCCTACCGCGATCGCGAGGGGAGCGTGGTCGGCGTACTCGGTGTCATCGGCCCGACCCGGTTGAATTACGCCCGCGTGGTCCCCATGGTGGACCTTACAGCGCGATCTCTGGGCAAAATGATCGCTTGAATGACTATCAACTCTTCCACAGCTGGAACCAATCCATGAACGACAAAGACAAACCGCAGGACGATGCGGTGGCAAAGGAATTGAAGGGCGTGCCTGAGGAACTCCTCGATCAAGGCTCTGATGAAGATGCGCCGGGCGATGAGGGCGATGAGAGCGGTGAAGGTGCGCAAGGGCTGGTTTCCGAAGCGCTGGTGAGCCTCAAGCAAGACCTGCAGGCCGCCGAGCAGGAAACCCTTTACGCCAAAGCCGAGATGCAGAATTTACGCCGCCGGATGGAAAAGGAAGTCGCCGATGCGCGGGCATACGCCGCCACTGGTTTTGCGCGAGATGTTCTGAGCGTTTGGGACAATCTTTCGCGCGCCGTTGAGGCGATACCGGAAGGCTTGCGCGGCGACGAAAAGATGAAAGGCCTCGTGGTCGGCATCGAGGCAACCCAGCGCGAACTTGAAAAAGTGTTCAAGCAAAACGGGATTGAGCGCGTGGCTGCGATGGGAATGCCGCTTGACCCCAATCAGCACCAGGCGATGATCGAAATCCCGAGCAGTGATCAGGAACCGGGGACCGTAGTTCAGGAAATGCAGTCGGGCTGGATGATCAAGGATCGCCTGCTGCGCCCGGCCATGGTGGCGGTGGCGAAAAAGCCTGATTAAGCGCCTTATAATTGAGCCAGGGCTAAATTTCGCTTGAAAGCTGCTTGGTCGCTCCCCTGAAGTTGACCAGGAAGCGATAGGCTGATGCGTCCGCCACTCCTTGCACGACCCGGTTGTTTCGGAGCAAGAAGGCGTGCTGGACGATCATCGCTTGTTGCTCAATCCCATAGGCCGTGAGTGGCTGACCTGGCTTCAGGCTGTAGCTGTAGCGGCAAAAGGGATGCCGGTTAAGAACGAGATACCACGATCCGCGCTGCTGGACTTGCCAGACATGTGTCATCTCGTGGATGAATAAGGCGGCATTGAAAATTCCCGCCGACCCGAAATCATCGCAATAATTCGCGCTCCAGGGGTGGAAGTGGATATGACCGCGCGGAGCCATCATGATGCGCCGGGGCTGGAATGGAAACCACTTGCGCCGGTGGATACGCACCACTGAATAGTCGATTTCGTCGCCAAAAATAGACTGGGCTGTTGCAATTTCGCGCTGCGTCAAAGGTCGCGCACTCCCAGCCGGCAGATTCGGGGGCGGGGGCGGCAGGCTTGTCAGCGCTCGTCCCCAGCGTTTTGAACCTTGGCATTGAATACATGAGTCTTGCCGCCTGAAATCTTCAGCGTAACATCTACCGTGTCGCCCGCACTCACGCTTTCATCGAGGTCGAACGCCATGATGTGCAGACCGCCGGGTTCAAAGGTCTTGGCCTTGCCGCCAGGCAGCGCAATCGGCCCGCTTTCGCCCATGGTCGTCTCAAAGTTGTACTCCATCGTGTCGTGAACCTGTGTGCTGCCAGCGCCAGCTACCTCAGCGCTGCTGATCGAGACGCCGCGTTCGCCATTATACACGACATCAAAGTAGATCGCCGCCGGATTGCCGGCGACAGGCGGAAGGATGAGCCGAGCATTAGTGACCTCAATGCCGGGAACAACTCCTTCGACAGGGGGCGGGGCCGCGGGTTCTTCCGAGCACGCTGCCAACACCATACTGGCGGCCAAAACAGCAACAAAAGCTGTGCTATTAAGCGGTATGAAACTCATTCGATGATCCCCAAATTGCAATTTCACAGAACAGGGCACCTGAAAGGCGCGGTGCAAAAACTAGGCTGCGCAGTGTCTTGTGCCAAGCGAAAGCGCACCTATATCCGCGTCATATTCGAGCCGCCAAGCCGCTTCGCTCATCAGGAATGCCCACCGGCAACCGCAGAGGAAGCGCGAAGGCGCGGTGTCCAACACATGCCCTTTGGATGGGCCAATTGATGGGGAAGTAATGGGTAAAGTAATCGGTATCGACCTTGGCACCACCAATTCGTGTGTCGCTGTCATGGATGGGGGCAAGCCCAAGGTTATCGAAAATTCCGAAGGCGCGCGCACGACGCCTTCGATCGTGGCTTTCACAAAAGATGCAGAGCGTCTGATCGGCCAGCCGGCCAAGCGTCAGGCGGTCACGAATCCGGACAACACTCTGTTTGCGATCAAGCGTCTTATCGGCCGCCGTTTTGACGATCCGCTGACCAAGACGGATATGGAAATCGTCCCCTATGACATCGTAAAGGGCAAGAACGGTGATGCCTGGGTCGAAGCGGGCGGCGAGGAATACAGCCCTTCGCAAATCAGCGCCTTCATTCTGCAGAAGATGAAAGAAACCGCTGAGGGCTTCCTTGGCGAAACGGTTGAGCAGGCGGTAATCACGGTGCCGGCCTATTTCAACGACGCGCAGCGTCAGGCGACCAAGGACGCAGGCCAGATCGCTGGCCTTGAGGTTCTGCGCATCATCAACGAACCGACCGCGGCCGCGCTTGCCTATGGCATGGATAAGGAAGACGGCAAGACGATCGCTGTTTACGACCTTGGCGGCGGTACGTTCGACGTCTCGATCCTTGAGATCGGCGATGGTGTGTTCGAAGTGAAGTCGACCAATGGTGACACCTTCCTCGGCGGTGAAGACTTCGACAACGCAATTGTCGAGCACCTTGCCGATGCTTTCCAGAAGAAGGAAAACATGGACCTGAAAGCCGACAAGCTCGCGCTTCAGCGTCTCAAGGAAGCCGCCGAAAAGGCCAAGATCGAACTGTCGAGCTCGGCTACGACCGAAGTCAACCTGCCGTTTATCACCGCGCGGATGGAAGGCGGCGCTTCGACACCGCTGCATCTGGTGGAAACGATCACCCGCGCTGATCTTGAAAAGCTGGTCGACGGCCTCATCAGCCGCACGCTCGATCCGTGCAAGAAGGCCTTGGCTGACGCAGGCGTGACCAAGGATGAGATCGACGAAGTGATTCTGGTCGGCGGTATGACCCGCATGCCCAAGGTGCGCGAAGTCGTTGAGAAATTCTTCGAAGCCAAGCCGCACACCGGTGTGAACCCTGACGAAGTTGTCGCCATGGGCGCAGCGATCCAGGCTGGCGTTTTGCAGGGCGATGTCAAGGACGTGCTGCTGCTCGACGTCACGCCGCTGTCGCTCGGCATTGAGACGCTGGGCGGGGTCTTCACCCGCATGATCGATCGCAACACGACGATCCCGACAAAGAAGACCCAGACCTATTCGACCGCTGAAGACAATCAGAACGCGGTGACGATCAAGGTCTTCCAGGGCGAGCGTGAGATGGCTGCGGACAACAAACTGCTCGGCAATTTTGACCTTCTCGGTATCCCGCCCGCACCGCGCGGTGTTCCGCAGATCGAAGTGACCTTTGATATCGACGCAAACGGCATCGTCTCGGTCGCGGCCAAGGATAAGGGCACCGGCAAGGAGCAGGTGATCAAGATCCAGGCCTCGGGCGGTTTGTCGGACGCTGACATCGACCAGATGGTCCAGGACGCGGAGAAATTCGCCGATGAGGACAAGAAGCGCCGCGAAGGCGCCGAAGCGCGCAACCAGGCTGACAGCCTCGTCCATGCAACCGAAAAGCAGCTCGAAGAGCATGGCGATAAGGTTGATGCAGATACCAAGGAAGCGGTCCAGACCGCAATCGACGAGGCCAAGGAAGCGCTGAGTGGCGATGATGCCGACGCGATCAATGCCAAAGCACAAGCGCTCACCGAAGCGGCCATGAAAATGGGCCAGAAAATCTATGAGGCAGAGCAGGCCGCAGGTCCGTCTGCCGAAGACGCACCCAGCGAAAACAGCGCCGCAGATGACGATGTCGTTGACGCTGAGTTCTCCGAAGTCGACGAAGACAAGAAGGGCTAAGGTCCTGATGCACAGAAGCTTTCCCCGTTGGCGTCGCAAGACGCTGGCGGGGGCGCTTCCTGGGACAAAGACCGATGGCTAGCCAGACCTATTACGATATTCTCGGCGTCTCGCGCGATGTCGAAGGTGCAGCGCTAAAAAGCGCCTATCGCAAGCTTGCGATGAAGTATCACCCGGATCGCAATCCGGGCGATGCCGAAGCAGAGGCCAAGTTCAAAGCCTGCGCCGAGGCGTATGAAGTTCTGAGAGATCCTCAAAAGCGAGCCGCCTACGATCGTTACGGTCACGAAGCTTTCACCCAGGGTATGAACGGTGGCGGCGGCGGCCCTGGCGGGTTTGGCGCTGGTCAGGGCGACTTCAGCGATATTGGTGATATCTTCGAGACCATCTTTGGCAGCGCCTTTGGCGGCGGCGGCATGGGTGGCGCACGGCAGCAGAACCGGCGCGGTGCAGACCTGCGCTATGACATGGAAATCACCCTCGACGAGGCGTTTCATGGCAAAAGCACCCAGATCGAAATCGAAGTCAGCCAGCCATGCGAGACCTGCGATGGCTCTGGCGCAGCGCCAAGCACTGGCGAGCGGACCTGCACAATGTGCCATGGGCGCGGTGCGGTGCGCGCCAAGCAAGGGTTGTTTGTAGTCGAGCGGCCATGCCCCACCTGCAACGGACGCGGAAGTGTGCTGGAAGATCCTTGCAAGGCGTGTCAGGGCGAAGGGCGGGTTGACCGCATGCAGACGCTCGAGGTGGAAATTCCGCCCGGCGTCGACACCGGCACCCGCATTCGCCTGGCGGGCAAGGGCGAGGCGGGCGCCCGCGGAGCGCCTGCCGGTGACCTCTACATTTTCCTGCATGTGAAGCGCCACTCTCTGTTCGAGCGCGAAGGCACGACGCTTGCCGCGCGCGTGCCCGTCAGCTTTACGACGGCGGCCCTGGGCGGGATGGTGGATATTCCCGATCTGGATGGCGGCACGAATTCGGTTGAAATCCCGGTTGGCATCCAATCGGGCAAGCAATTGCGCGTGCGCGGTGGGGGGATGCCGGTGCTACAAGGCCGGGGCCGGGGTGATCTCGTAGTTGAAATCAAGGTGGAAACGCCATCCAAGCTCAGCCGGCGGCAAAAGGAAATTCTCGAAGAATTCCGCGCGACCGAAACTGGCGATGAGTGCCCGGAAAGTCGCAGTTTTTTCTCCAAGCTCAAGGATGCGTTCGGAGCTTAAGGGACCTGACGCCGGAGGCGCGCAGCGCTTCGCTTCGGTCCCCGCAAAGCGGGCTATCCCAGCTTCGCAACGATCTCTGCGCGCAATTCTGCGAGCAGGCCTTTACCGCACCGGCCCGCGCGTTCCTCTTCGTCGACTATTGCGAGAAAGACCGACCGCTTGGCCGCGCGCAACGCTGCTTCATCCAGCCCGCGCGGAACAGTTGATCCGACGATATCAATCATCCGCTCCGCTCCGTGAAGGCGGCCCCACAGATAATCGTTCTCGCGATAAGCGCGGCTGAAGAAGGCACCGAAATTGTAGAACTCAATCCCCTTTAGGGTTGCACGCGTACCGCCTTCGCGGATGGAACGCGCGTCATCGGGCGATATGCGATCAATAAGGGCGGGGTTGAACTCGTCGAGGTGCTCGTGCTGGAGCAGTGGCAGAGTGGCAATGTCATAATAGGGAAAGCCCAGATAGGTCAGCAGCATTCGCTGGCGTAGGTTTTTGGGCATTTCCTCGAGTGCGGCGGAAAGGAGTTTTTCAGCCTCTGCGTCGGTCTCAATCAGACGCCGCGCGGCAGCGATATGCTCCAAGGCTGGGCCGGGCTGTTTAAGCGCTTTTGAGGCGAGGGCGGCGAAATCGGGGTTGTCCGTCGGTCTCTTGTCAGCCGTCCCATAGAGCGCCAGGATCGTGTAAATCCGTTCGCGCGCCACATCGAGCGCGTCGTCCGAAATTTCCGGGTCATCTTCCCATTCGCGCGACAGGCGCCGCGCAAGCCATTGCAGGCGGCGGATGCGAAAGCCGATGTCGTGCTTGCGAAAGAAAGCGATCGCCTCATCGCTCGCGCCGCCCTTTTCACCGGCAACCCGCACCAGTCCGGCTTCGGCAAGATGCTGGCGCAGTACGCTCGCCAATTCGCCCGGTTCGCGCGCTTTAAGGTCTGGGACCGCAGTCCGGATGACACGCGCCACGCGATCGACAACGCCGCTGAGCTTGGTCTGTGCGTAGGCCTGGTAGGCGAAGCCGGCTTCGACTGAGGCGGCCTGCTGCGCTTTGGTGCGCCACGTATTGAGCCGCCGGGGCGTGGGATTGTCTAGGAAGAAGGTATAGCCGAACAGGCGCTCCACTGCCCGGTCAATTTCCGGCTGCATGCCGACAACAATCCGGCGCAGGCGCTGTGCATCGCGCGATTGCTGGTCAATCCGCTCAAGATCATCGCGGATGGGTTGTTCGCGCGGAATTGTGGAGAGCGATCCGAACACCGCGCCAAAAAAGCCGATCGGCTCGCTTTCGTTTGCTCCAAAGGCGCCGATGCGGTCGGGGCGCGGATCGACATAGACAAACCGCCGATCCACCTCGCGCTGCGATGGTCTGCCATGGAGAGCTGCGATCGCCCCGCCAAACGGGGCATTGACAAGGACAGACCCATCAATAAGCGAGACGTTGGAGAGGGTCCCGTTGTGGTAGTGTGCGGGCATGATGCGCTGGAGAAAGGCCCGCCGACCTAGCCAGTTCTCACCTGCGCTGCGGGCAAGGCGATCAATCTCCTCTATCCGCAGCGGCGGGAAGGCTCCCGGAAAACTGGCGGTCGCGCGGGCGGCAAGGACCAGATCGAGCCGATCCCCAAGGACCGCACGGCCATCGGCATTCACTGCGGTGCGAAAGGCGATGGGCATGCGGTGCTCGGTTTCTTCGACAATTGGTGGGGAATTGAGGCGCAGGCGCTCAATATGGCCACGAAAATCCGTGGCGGTTACAAACAGGTCCGCGAGGTGCCCAGCAGGCAGCAACGGTTTCCCACTCGGGCGATCCGCCATGCGTTGGAACGCTTCAAGGAGCATCGCGGAAAAACGGTCGCCGGAGAAAGGAGGGCTGAACCAGCGGCCGCGCACGAGGCTGGAGACTTTGCGCCGGACCTCTTCGCGGGTTTCAGGGGAAACCGTGTGATTGACTGCGTTCCCCGGGCGATTGAGGAACCAGTCGACAATCGGTTGCGTCCAGATCTTGGCGTAGCGCCACATGGGTTGCGCTTCGGTATCCGTAAGTTCAACTACGTCGGCATTTTCAAGCCACAGATCGGTCAAAGGCTCCAGCGATTGTCCGGTGGTGATCGCTTGCGCCAGGAACACAGCGTTGATCCCGCCCGCGCTGGCCCCTGTCAGGATGTCTGGCAGAATGCGCAACCGCAAACCGCCTGAGCGCTCGATCTCCTCGAGAAATTCGCGGTAAGACTGCGCCGTTCCACTCAGCGCCTCATTATCAGGGGAATGGTAGGCGCGGCTCGCTCTGGCAAGGCTCCAGATTTCTTTCGTGACGCCATGCATGTAAACCGCCAGGCTGACGCCGCCATAGCACACCAGAGCCAGTCTCAGTTCCTTTTGACGCATGGGATGCCTCCTACTGTGCAATCTCTCCAAAGTGCAATTGCGTTCAATCTTTGTTCTGGTTACAAATCGCGCCTATGGCCAAGGCGAAAAAGCAATTTGTGTGCGCCAATTGCGGTGCGGTCACCCCGCGCTGGCAGGGACAATGCCCGGAATGTGGGGAGTGGAACACTCTGACCGAGGACGCGCCAGCCACGGTGTTTTCGCAAAAGCACGATCTGTCGCGCGGTGGGCGCGGGATCGAGTTCATCCCGCTAAACAAGCCGACCGATTTGCCGGTGCGCAAGTCAACGGGCCTCGCTGAGTTTGACCGCGCTTTGGGAGGCGGTCTGGTTCCCGGCTCTGCAGTGCTGATGGGAGGCGATCCGGGGATCGGTAAGTCAACGCTGCTGCTCCAGACCGCAGCGACCATTGCCAGAGGCGGCGGTGATGTCGTCTATGTCAGCGGAGAGGAAGCGGCTGGGCAGGTGCGCTTGCGCGCCACTCGGCTAGGGGTGGTGGACGCGCCCATTCGGCTCGCATCAGCCACGTCGGTGCGCGATATCCTTACCACTCTGGGCGAGGGTCCACCGCCTGCTCTGCTGGTGATCGATTCGATCCAGACAATGCACTCTGACACCATTGAGGGCGCGCCGGGTACGGTGAGTCAGGTTCGCGGCTGCGCACTGGAACTCATCCGCTTTGCCAAGGAACGTGGGACCGCGATGGTGCTTGTCGGCCATGTTACGAAGGATGGCAGCATCGCCGGGCCACGAGTGCTTGAACACATGGTCGATGTCGTGATGAGCTTTGAGGGTGAGCGCAGCCACCAATATCGCATACTGCGCGCACTGAAAAACCGGTTTGGCGCGGTGGATGAGATCGGCGTCTTTTCAATGGAAGGAGAGGGGCTTGAGGAAGTGTCGAACCCTTCCATGTTATTCCTGTCCGGACGCGATCAACCGCTCGCTGGCAGCGCGGTTTTCCCCGCGCTTGAAGGGACGCGGCCGGTTCTGGTCGAAATACAGGCGCTGATTGTGCGGCTGCAATCTGGCGCAACCCCGCGCCGGGCAGTCGTGGGTTGGGACAACGGCCGCCTTGCAATGCTGCTCGCTGTGCTGGAGTCGCGTTGCGGGCTCAATTTTTCGTCGGCTGAGGTCTATCTGAATATTGCAGGTGGATATCGCCTCGCGGATCCGGCAGCGGATCTGGCGGTGGCCGCCGCGCTGGTTTCAGCGCTGGCGGACAGGCCACTCCCAGTGAAGTCGGCGTGGTTTGGCGAGGTGTCGCTTGCCGGCGAAATTCGCCCGGTGGCACACGCCGAATTGCGTATGCGAGAGGCGGCCAAGCTGGGATTTACACGTGGATACGGCCCGTCGGACACGAAGACCGCTTCGTCCCCGATCGAATATCGCGGTTTGGGACAACTTGCAAACCTCGTTGACCAGGTGATGGCGAAGGCATAATTGACCGAGTGTTATGACGGGTTTCGATATTGCCGTTTTGATTATTGTCGGCGTCGCGGCGATCGGGGGATTCATGCGCGGGCTCGTGCAGGAAGTGCTATCGCTGGCCGCGTGGATTTTGGCTGCTTTTTCGGTTTATTATCTTCATACGCCGCTGACCCAGGCTTTGCGTCAATATTACGATGCAGAGCCCGCCACCCCAATCCTTGCTTTCACGCTTCTTTTGCTGATCCCCTATGCCGCGATGAAGGTGATTGCGGGCACGGCGGGCGACGCTTCGCGCAATTCGTCTCTTGGCGCGATTGATCGTCTCCTGGGCTTTGGCTTTGGCACGGTGAAAGGCGCGCTTATCGTGGTCTTTGCCTTCTCTCTGCTCGTGCTCGGCTTTGATACGGTCTGGGGATATAAGGGTCGGCCGAACTGGATTACTCAGGCGCGCACTTACCGCACGGCTGATACCTTTTCGCGCGATCTGGTGCAGATCATTGCAGATCGCCGAAAAGCGATGCTCGCGGAAGAAGAGGCGAGGGAAGAAGAAGCCGCGGCCGAAGGATCGTGAGCGCACTCTACACGCCCGCAATGCTGGGGCTGGCTACGCAACTTGCCAACTACCCTTTTGATGAGAGATCCGCTCATCAGGCCGATAGGCGCGCAAAAATATGTGGCAGCAGGGTTCGCGTCGGCCTTGGCCTGGATGAAGCGGGCGCAATCAACCGCATTGGCCTTGCCGTTTCGGCCTGCGCGGTCGGCCAGAGTTCCGCTGCCATCCTGGCGGCCGGGGTCGATGGAGAAGAACCTGAGACGCTCGCATATACGCTGGAACGTATTGAAGAATGGCTCAAAGGCGAGAGCGAGCTTCCCGATTGGCCAGACTTCGGCGTCCTCGCCGCAGCGCGCGAGCGCACGGGTCGCCACGGCGCGCTTTTGCTCCCCTGGCAAGCAGCGGTGGCGGCGCTATCCTCAGCCCAATCGCACCGCTGAGCTTTCCTCCACCGCGGCCTCACGTTAGGACGGCTTAGCCAAGGGGCCTCAGAGCGTCGAAATACACGATAAGAGGGTATAAAGTCGGAATGGCACAAACAGGGGCGAGTGGAGGAACGATCAGCGATGCGATGAGCAATGCGGCCGGCGGTGCTCAGGCCGAAGCGCAGGCCCTCGCAGCGCGCGAGCCGAGCGAGAAGGAAATACAGCTCGTCATTGGCGCCTCGAGCGCAGGCACCATCTTCGAATGGTACGATTTCTTCATTTACGGAACGCTCGCCTACATCCTGAAAGATGCGTTTTACGACGTCGATAACGATACGCTGGGTCTGCTTCTTGTGTGGTCAACTTTTGCGGTTGGTTTTGCCTTCCGCCCGATTGGCGCAATCCTGTTCGGCTTTCTGGGCGATAAGCTGGGGCGCAAATACACCTTTCTTGTGACGGTAACGCTGATGGGGATCGCGACTGCGGGCGTGGGCTTTATCCCGACGGTGGACACGATTGGTCTTGCAGCGCCGATCATCGTCATTCTCTTGCGTGTTATTCAAGGCCTAGCGCTGGGCGGCGAATATGGCGGCGCGGCAATCTATGTCGCCGAACACGCCCCGCCGGAAAAACGCGGATTTTACACCAGCTTTATCCAGGCCAGCGTGGCTGGCGGTTTTGTGCTCTCCATCATCGTTGTGCTGGCCTGCCGCGCGCTTTTGTCGACCGAGGATTTTGAGGCGTGGGGCTGGCGCTTGCCGTTTCTGCTTTCCATTGCGCTCCTGGCGATTTCACTTTGGATGCGGCTGATGCTTTCGGAAAGTCCCGTGTTCCAGGCAATGAAAGATGCGGGCGAGACCGCGGGCAATCCGTTTATCGAAAGCTTTACCTATCCCGGTAATCCCAAGCGCATTTTCGTCGCCCTGTTCGGCGTCACCGGCATCCTGACGACGATTTGGTACACGGCCTTCTTCTCGGCTTTGAGCTTCCTGCGAGGGCCCATGCATATGGACCCAAAAATGGTGGAGATCATCCTGTTGATCGCAGGCGCGATTGCGATGACCTTCTATCTCGTAGTGGGCAAATGGTCCGATACAGTCGGGCGCAAAAAGCCAATTATCATCGGCGCGGTGGCGACCCTGCTCTTGCTTTTTCCCGCCTTCTGGGGCCTTGGAAGCCTCGCCAATCCGGGACTGGCACGGACGGCTGAGGAAGCGCCGGTGATCGTATCAGGACCGCAATGCGTGACCGATCCGTTCGCGGAACTGTTCGACCGCGATCAGACCGATTGCGGCAAGATTCTCGAAACGCTCACTGCATCCGGCGTGCCTTACCAATTGGTTTCGGCTGACACGCTGACACTGTCTGCGGGCGGGGCGCAGATCGCGATTGAGGAAAGCTGGCTCGAAAGCGGCGAAGATCGGCGGACGGGGCTTCAAGCTGCGCTTGGCGAACAGGGCTTCGATTTCAGCAAGCAGCAGCCCAGCCTCGCGAGCGCGCTTGGCATCATCGCGATTCTTCTCGGGCTGGGCGTGCTTTCAGCCTTGACCTATGGCTCGGTCGCCGCACTCTTGTCTGAGATGTTTCCGCCTAAAATCCGCTATTCCTCGATGTCGATCCCGTACCATATCGGAGCGGGATATCTCGGTGGCTTCCTGCCGCTCATCGCCGGGGTAATCGTGGCAAGCACGGGCGATATCTATTCCGGGCTATGGTACACGTGGGGCGTGGTAGCCTTTGGCGTCGTGGTCGCTTGGTGGGGGTTGCCGGGTGGACCGCCCAAAGATTTTGCTGACGACTTTGCCGATAATGGCACCTGAGCCGCCTCCGCCAACTTTGCGGCTGAGGATCGATGAAGCCGCGCTGGCGCACAACTGGAAGGCTCTCGACACACTCTCCGGCGCGGCGCGGGCAGGCGCTGCGGTGAAAGCGGATTGCTATGGCCTTGGTGTAGAGACCTGTGTTCCCGTCTTGCGCGATGCGGGCTGCGCTCTGTTCCTCGTCGCGCATTGGAGCGAGGTTGCTGCGGTCGCCCGCCATGTTCCGGTTGCGTCAATTGCGGTGCTTCATGGCGTCATCAACACCTCTGAAGTCGCATATGCGCAAGCGACAGGGGCTGTACCAGTGATCAATTCGATCGACCAGGCGCGCGCTTGGCTGGATGCCGGGGGCGGCGTGTGCCACCTGATGATAGACACCGGGATCAACCGTCTGGGTGTTGCGCCTGGGGAATTGAACGATCCTGCTATTCAGGCATTGTCGATTGACGCTCTGATGTCGCACCTCGCCTGCGCCGATGAGGACAGCGTCATGAATGAACGGCAGCGGGATGCTTTTGTGGCGGCCACGACGAGCGTGCCGCACAGGCGCAAGAGCCTTGCCAACAGCGCAGGCATCGCGCTTGGTCGCGACTACGCCTTTGACGTCACAAGGCCAGGCCTTGCGCTTTATGGGGGTGTCCCGCGCGCCTCTCTCATCGGCGCAATCAGGCAGGTTGCCCATGTCGAAGCCGCGATCCTTCAGACGCGCGAGCTGAAAGCGGGCGACACCGTGGGCTACAACGCACAGTTCACCGCCTCTAGCCCGATGCGCGTCGCAACGGTCTCGCTGGGATATGCTGATGGGTTCCTGCGCGCGCGCGGACCCGGTGGGTCTTTGAGGGCGCAAGACAAGGTCTTGCCGATACTTGGCAAGGTTTCGATGGATATGATCGTGGTCGACATTGCCAAAGCCCCTGATCTGGTGGCGGGAGACTGGCTGAATGTGCCTTTTTCGCTGTATGATGCAGCGCAGCAGAGCTCTGTTTCACAATATGAATTGCTGACAACGCTCGGCCGGCGGCTGCGCGGCTGAGGCATTATTGTTGCGCTGCACACTGCGCAAGTGCTAAGCTCACGCAGTCGCTGAATTGGGATTGAGACATGGCAAAGAAACTCACTGGCGCTGCGGACGACGCAGCCGCTGGTCCGGTAATAATCAAGAAATACGCTAATCGCCGCCTCTACAACACCAGTTCATCAAGCTATATTACGCTGGACGATTTGGCTGGAATGGTACGTGAAAACATTGATTTTCAGGTGCTGGATGCCAAATCGGGCGATGATCTCACTCACTCAATCCTGACTCAGATCATCATGGATGAGGAGGCCAATGGCGGGCAGATGCTTCCTGTAAGCTTCCTGCGCCAACTGATCGGCATGTACGGCAATTCGATGCAATCGCTGATGCCGTCCTATCTCGAAGCGAGCATGGACAATTTTCGCCAAAACCAGGCGAATATCCGCGAAGCGTTTGAGAAGGGCATGACCGCAGGGCCGCTCGCCGCCATTCATGAGACCAATATGGCGATGATGCGCGCCGCTGCGGACACGTTTATTCCTGGGAGCAAAAAGCGCTCAGTCGAGGAGACGCCATCCAGCGATGCGGCGACCACTCAATCGGAAGTCGCTCTTTTGAAAGAGCAGATGGCGGCGATGCAAAAGAAGCTGGACGAACTGGGCAAATAACGCCACGTCGCCAGGGGAATCGCTCCTATCAGAAAGCTTAATTCCCGTGTCCAATATCCGCCCAGAAATCAGACACGCGC
>JBCBKF010000006.1:0-25973 GCA_038522255.1 Pseudomonadota bacterium | reverse complement strand
TAAGCATCGCTCGAAATGAGTGGTCTGGCGCAGCACTTGCGGATTGAGCCCGACGGCCAAGAAACCGAATGATGCCATCCTCCCCGCTCCGCACTGGCCTATTCCGCCGCCATCAGTTCCGCTTCGCCCAGATCCACGCTGACGAGGCGCGAGACGCCCTTTTCTGCCATGGTGACCCCGAACAGGCGGTGCATCCGGCTCATCGTGACGGCGTTGTGTGTCACGATCAGATAGCGCGTATTGGTGGTGCGGACCATCGAATCGAGCAGGTCGCAAAAGCGCTCGACATTGGCATCATCAAGCGGCGCGTCGACCTCGTCGAGGACGCAGATCGGCGCCGGGTTGGTGAGGAACAGCGCAAAGATCAGCGCGGTCGCCGTCAGCGCCTGCTCGCCGCCTGACAAGAGCGAAAGCGATTGCAGGCGTTTGCCCGGCGGTTGGGCGTAGATTTCCAACCCCGCTTCCAGGGGATCATCGCTGTCGATCAGCGCGAGGTGCGCCTGACCTCCTTGGAAAAGCCGGGTGAACAGGATGCGGAAATGCCCGTCGACCTCTTCGAAAGCGGCGCGCAGACGCTCGCGCCCCTCACGGTTGAGATTTCCGATCGATCCCCGCAATCGCGCGACGGCTTCGGTCAGATCAGCCTGTTCCGAGGCGTTGGCGCCGTGTTCCTGTTCCACCCGCGCCAATTCCTCTGCGGCGACGAGGTTGACCGGCCCGATACGTTCGCGGCTGGCGGTCAGCCGATCAAGCTCTTCGCTCTGCGCCTGGGCGTGGGAGATCGTCTGTTCGTCAAATCCAAATCGCTCGGACAAAAGCGGGGGCGGACACTGGAAGCGTTCGCCCGAAATACGAGCCATTTCCGCGCGGCGCGCTTCCTGGCTTTCCGCGCGCGCGGAGAGAGTGGCGCGGCCCTCGCGTGCGACGGTGAGCGCTTCGGTGCAGCTTCTAAGGGCATCGCTCGCAACTTTGCCGCGCGCTTCGCAATCCGAAAGAACCGCCTGTGCTCTATCGAGTTCCTGCGTCAGCCGGGCGCGCACGGCATCGCCTTGCTCGATCTCGGCGATCAGCGAGGCGGGCTTGGCTGCCACGATCGCGCTTTCTTCCTCGATCTCCTCAAGCCTGCGTCCGGCCTGCGCGACACGCTGAGCGGCTTCGCTGGAGCGGGTTTTCCAATTGGCGTGATCGGCGTGCTGCGCGGCGAGGCGTTCGCGCGCGACGGCTAGGGTCTGGTCCTGCGCAGCGAGCTCAGCGAGGCTCGCTTGAACAGCGCTGCGCGCTGCTTCGTTCTTGAACTGCGCTGCATCGAGCGCTGCGCGGCCCGCATCGGGCGCTGGCAAGGTGGCGCGTTGGTCTTGCGCGGCGGTGAGTTCGGCGCGCGCAGAGGTGAATTGATCGGCCAGTTCGCTTGCAGATTGGGCGAGCTCTTCGAGCCGTGCGGCGATCCTTTCGCGGGCGGCTTCGGCGGAGTCGAGTTGGCGCAGCGCGCTGCGTTCTGCGTCAATCGCGCCTGCAATCGCGCGCTCCTGGGCGACGAGGTCGCGTTGCAGCGCGCTCAATTCCTCCCGTGCAGCGCTCTCGCCTGTGGCCGCGTTTTCAGCAGCGGCGCGCAGGTCAGGCAAGATGGTGTCGAGTTCGGCGAGCCGGTTGGCCGCCTCCAGCCGCGCCGCTTCGGCGGACCCCTCACCGCGCGCAATAAAGCCGTCCCAGCGGCGTAAATGCCCCGCGCGCGTGACCACCCATTCGCCAGGTGCCAGCGTGCGGCCATCGTCCTCGTCTACGGAATGGACGAGCGCGAGCCGCGCGCGCAACTCGGCTGGGCAATCACGCACGCGCTCTAAAAGGCTGTCGGTGACGGATTGATGCGCCTTGCTGCCAGTCCAGAAGCGCCCTTCGCTCGCCGCTGGCGGAGCGCCCAGCGGCGATTTTGCATCCCGTCCCAGCACCGCAGCGATGGCGCGTTCAAAGCCGGGTTCCACACTGATCGCATCAAGCGCTTGTGTGAGGCCTTCGCGGCCTTTGGCCCGTTTCAAACGCGCGTCGCGATCGCGCACCAGCGCGGTGTGCTCGCGTTCGATCCCCGCCAGTTCCGCGCGCGCTGTCGCCAGAGCGGCGGCAGTTTCGTCGCGCGCGGTTTGCAACTCGGATTTGCGGGCCTGGTCGGCTTCGAGCCGGTCGCGCAAACGGGCGACGTCGCTGGCGGCTTCGTCCGCTGCTTCGCGTGCGGCGATGACGGCGCTTTCGGCATCCTCGCCGCCTTCGAGCTGTGCGCGGGTGGCGGCGATGCGGTCTTCCTCGCGGGTGAGCCGGTCGAGACGATTGCTGGCCTGCGCGATTGCTGCTTCGGCGACGCGCCATTCTGCCTCAACACCTGCCTGATCCGCTGTTGCCTTGGCGAGCGCGAGTTCGGCGGCGCGGCTGGCGCGCTCTGCATCCTCGCTGCGCATGGCGATGGCGGGGCGCTGGGCCTCGGCCTCGCTCAGCGTTGCTCGGCTGGTGGCAAGGTCGGCCTCAAGCCTGGCCAGTGCTTCGACCGCATCGCCTGTCAGCCGGTCGGCCGCCTCCCGGTCCTGTTCGAGCCGCTCGCGCTGGCGAGTGAGGTCGGCAAGGCGCGCTTCGGCGGCCTCCAGCTTTTCCGACAATGCGGCCATCCGGTGCCCGTGCGCGCTCGCATCGTCGCGGCGGTCGGCGAGTTCATCGCGCGCTTCGGCGATGGCCTGCGCGGTTTCGGCCTGTTCGAGCTGTGCAGCCTCGGCGTCGGCTTGCGCCTTGGCGACCGCGTCTTCGGCCCCTTGCGCTGCTGCGCGCGCTTCCTTGGCGGCGTGTGCAGCTTCGCGCCAGCGTGCAAACAGCAGGCGCGCCTCGGCGGTGTTAATCTGATCGGTGAGCTTGGTGTAGCGCTCAGCCTGCTTGGCCTGACGCCGCAGCGAGGCGATCTGCGAATCGAGGCCCGCCATCAAATCCTCAAGCCGCGCAAGATTTGTCTCGGTCGAGCGCAGCTTGCTCTCGGCGTCCTTGCGCCGGACATGAAGACCCGCGATCCCGGCAGCTTCCTCTAGCATCTGGCGGCGTTGAGCGGGCTTGGCGGCGATCACCTGCGCAATCTTGCCCTGGCTCACCAAAGCCGGCGAATGTGCCCCCGTCGCCGCGTCGGCAAAAGTGAGCGCGACATCCTTTGCCCGCACATCGGAGCCATTGACGCGGTAGGCAGACCCCGCGCCGCGCTCAATCCTGCGGGTGACGACAAGCTCCTCTCCCGCATCATCTTCAGCATGGAGCACCACTTCGGCAAAGGCGCGTTCGGGCCGGGTCGATGTGCCCGCGAAGATCACATCTTCCATGCCGCCAGAGCGCATCGATTTGGCTGAGGTTTCCCCCATGACCCAGCGGATGGCTTCCAAGAGGTTCGATTTGCCGCATCCATTGGGCCCGACAACGCCGGTGAGTCCGGGTTCGATGCGCAGTTCGGCCGGCTCTACAAAGCTCTTGAATCCGCTGAGTTTGAGCCGGCTGATCTGCATGGAGGTGGCGTCGGGACCTTCAGCCTCAGCGCGCGCCGGCGCGCTGCAGAATGGGTTCGAGCTGACCCCAGGAGACCGCGTCCACTTTGCTGCCGTTCAGCGTGAAGGTAGGCGTGCCGCGCACGTCGACTTCATCCGACTTGGCGCTGGCAGCCTTCACCATCGCGTCGATCTTGTCCGCATCCGCGAGGCACATGCGCGCCTGATCAGCAGGGAGACCGCGGGCGGCGAAGAAATCGATCAGACCGGAAACTTCCCCCATGCGCACAAACCGCTCCGACACGTCGAGCGAGCCCGCCGCCTGCATCGCTTCCGCATTGTTCTGGATGCCCTGGTAGACCGATTGCAGATTGCGCCACACTTCGTCCGAAAGCGCCTGCATCCGCTCGCCCGGACCGCATTGGGTAAGCGTGGCGATCACGACATCGTTGGCGTTCAGGAACACTTCGCGCTGTTCAAAACTGACAATACCGGTCGCGATGTAATCATCCTTGAGCGATTGTTTTCCGGTAACCGAGAAACTCGCACATGCCCCGCAAGTGTGCGAGGCGTATTCGACCAGTTTGAGCGGCGCAGTCGGATTGCCCATGATGTAGCCCATGCCGTCATCGGACAGTGTAAACGTCTGGTTCCAGTCCTCGCCTTCGGGCGCAGCGATGGGCGCAATCGGTTCTCCGCTTACGCCGCCTTCAGCGGTTTCATCGCCCATGCACGCCGCAAGCGCGAGCGGTGTGGCCAGGATCGCCGCGAGCTTCAGGCGAAAGCGGTCAGAAGAGCGTGTGGTGCGAGCGGAAGTCATTAAAAGGTCCTTTGCGTGAATACGAGACTTGCAGTGAAGCGCGCCTGCGTAAAGTCGATAGGGGTCGTGCTTGTGCACAATTGTGTCAGTTCTGTGTAGAAACCTACAGGCGCGGGGGAAATTTATCCGATGGCTCGCCCTTGCGCGGCGCGAGGCAGGCGGCCTGGCCTTGCGCCAAACCTATCCGCCTGTAACGCTTTCCTGAGGCTCGGGGCGGAACGCCTCTTGCAGCGTCGACGCCAATGCAGGCCAGTCGTGCACGCCTTTCAGCGTTTCGCCATTGAGCGCGAAGGTGGGAGTGCCGGTGATGCCGAATTGCGTCCGGTCGGCCCGGTCGTTGGCAATGATTTCTTGCGCTTTCGCCTGATCTGCCAGGCACGCATTGACTTGCGGCACGGTCTGGCCGCTTTGGATCAACACATCATCAAGGTCGAGCGCGCGCGCTGCGTTGGATCGCGCCTCTGGCCCGCCGCGCGCCCAGATCGCCTGCTGGGATTGCGGCGCATTGATCGCCTTTTGGAGCCACACGTCCTGGCTGTAGAGAAACGCGCGGTGACGGTTCTTGAACCCGGCCGGATCACCGCACTGGGCCAGCATCGTGACAACCAGATCGAGATAGTTGCGGATCACCGGGCGCACTTCAACCGCGATGTATCCCGGACCAATTGCTCTTAGATCCAGCGTACCATCGCTCTGTTTGGCAAAGTCGGCGCAGTGGCCGCAGGTGTAGCTGATGAACTCGATCAATTGGGCGTCGGCTTCGGGCTTGCCGATCCGATGCCCACGCTCGGTGCGCTCGACAACGCTCACCCACACTTGCGGGGGCAGATTGTCGACAAAATCGCTTTTCGGGTTTTCGAGCTCCTGAGCAGCGCTTGGCCCTGTCGGCGCAAGGGTGAGAGCCAGGGCCGCGCTGGCAGCCACGAGGCCTGCGGCGGACATTGATCTGGGGGCGGTCACGATGGGTTATCGTCCTTTTTGGTCTCTTGATTGTCCAGGCTGCGCGCCAGTGATTCCAGCACGGTGCGCAATTCAGCATCGCCGATATCGCGCAGGCTGTCTCCCAATTCCATCGGAATGGGCTTGAGCGAGGGCGGAGCTTTCACCGGTTTGCTATCCTGAGGTGGCTGAACGGCGCCTTGCCGCAATTTGATCCGCGCAACCGCGCTGTAGCCAAAAAAGCGGTTCACCCGCTCGATGATCTCCGGAATGACCTGCTGGATGAGCGGGGCGTGGGCGGGGGTGACGACCAATTGCATCATCCCCTGCGATTTTTCGCCGGGGGGAAAGCGGATGCTTTCCGGCGCGCAGACACGGGCGTGCTGGGGGCCAACAATCTCTGGCCAGCGCGTCACCACCGAGCTTTGGACAAAGCCAAAGCGGCGAAACGCGGTGCGACCGATTTCGGGCATCAACTCGCCAATCGGTTTTGCCGTGCCGCCGCGCGCGCGTTCATAGGGTTTGGCACCCCTTTGGCGTTTCCTGCCGGCGCGTTCGGCGCTTTTGCCGGTGGAACCTTTGCCCGTGGAACCTTTTGACGTGTCGCTTCCCATGATGACCCACGCCATGCCATAGCGCCTGTGTGATCGCCAGCGTCTCTGTCTCTCTGCTCCACTGGTACGAACGGCATGCGCGCGATTTGCCCTGGCGCATTCCTCCGGGTGGTGATCGCCCCCGCGACCCGAACTGGCCCTACCGCGTATGGCTTTCAGAAGTGATGTTGCAGCAGACGACCGTTGCTGCGGTAAAGCCCTACTTCGCCAAGTTTACGCAGACCTGGCCCAGTGTGTTCGATCTGGCACAGGCACCCGAAGAGGAGATCATGGCTGCCTGGGCGGGCCTGGGCTATTACTCACGCGCGCGCAATCTGGTGAAATGCGCTCGCGAGGTTGCAGCGCGTGGAGGCTTTCCGCCAACGGAGGCGGGCTTGCGCGAATTGCCGGGTTTAGGGGCGTATACCGCGGCCTCGATCGCAGCGATTGCCTTTGGCGAGCGGGCGGTGGTGGTTGATGCGAATATCGAGCGGGTGGTTGCACGGCTGTTCGCCATCGGCGAACCTTTGCCCGGCGCTCGCAAGACGATCCGGGCGCGCGCCGAAACGATCACGCCCAAAGCGCGCGCCGGCGACTTTGCGCAGGCGATGATGGATTTGGGCGCGCAAGTGTGCACCGCCCGCGATCCCAGGTGTCTGCTGTGCCCCTTGAACGACATCTGCGCCGCGCGCCGCGAAGGAGAACCACAGCGCCTGCCCGTCAAGACTGCAAAGAAAGCGAAGCCTGAGCGTCATGGCAAGGCCTTCTGGATTGAGCGCGGCGCTGGAAAGCAGGCCGAGGTGTGGCTGGTGCGTCGGGAGACCCAAGGCATGCTGGGCGGGATGAGGGCGCTGCCCGATGATGGCTGGAGCGCGCGGTGCGATGGCAATGGTGAGCCGCCTGTAGGCGGCACTCGGCACGATCTTGGAGCGGTGCGTCACACCTTCACCCACGCGCATCTGACGCTGGCGGTGGAGCGACTTGAGCCCGACACTCAGCTGGATGGAGCGGGTGAATGGTGGCCGATTGAGGCGATCAAGGAGGCGGGACTGCCGACCCTGTTTGCCAAAGCCGCAAGTCTGGTGCTGGCGCGAGGATCAGACGACACCGCCACCGATTGACAAACGCACCGCCACCAAAAGCAGCATGACCAAGCAAAAATTGCGACCATTCGTTTGCGAGGAGAGCGCGCCGAAGATCACGCCGATCATAACCAAAGGCAGCGCAGCCCAATTGGTCCATCCAAGAAAGGGGACGATCGAAGGGATTATAAAGATGATGGAGAGGAGGCCACAGAGCCAGGAGAGCGCATTTAACATGTGTATTGATTAGATAATACACCCCGTCATTTCAACCCCTCGATCAGACAACACACTTACGGGTCTGGGGGGCGGTGACCTCCCCGTTGACCCTCCGCCCGATCTGCCCCACACAACCTATCGAAACCTCTGGGAGATTCCTTGCTCATGGCCTTTCGCACCTTTGACGCGACTATTCCTGAAATTTCGCGCCGCGCTCTATTTCGCGGTGGCGCATATGCCGCCGGCGCGGCTGCCCTTTCGGGCTTGCCTCTTGGCCGCGAACTGCTTGCGCATGATGTTGCCGAAGCCTGGCCCAATGTCGCGGCACTCGCGGAAAAATATGTATCGGAACAAAAGGTTGCCAACCTTTTTCTCACCTTTGGCCAAGCGCAGGAAGATCACGCCCACACCGTTGGCGGCGGCACGCTGTCAATCAACGGGACGACACAGGTCGACGAAAACACCCTCTACCGCATCTATTCGATGACCAAGCCCATCACCGGCATGGCGATAATGGCGCTGATCGAGGATGGCGAGCTGGAGCTTGACACACCGCTTTACGATGTCCTGCCCGCGTTCAAGGATGTCCAGGTTCTGGTCGATCCCGAGGGCCCGCTGGAAAACACCGAAAAACCGATCCGCTCGATCACCATCCGGCAACTGCTCACACACACTTCGGGGTTGGGTTATGCGATCATCAGCAAGGGCCCGCTGCTCAAGGCGTATCAGGACAAGGCGATCATCAGCGGGCGCGTGAGCCGCTTTCCGATCCCTGGATTTCCCAACGTGACCCCGCCGCCGAGCCTTGAAGAATGGGCTGACCGGCTCGCAACGATACCCCTGATGTATCAACCCGCGACGACATGGAGCTATTCGGCGGGCATCGATTTGCTGGGCCGCGTGATCGAAGTGGTGTCTGGCATGAGCTATCCCGGTTTTCTGCAGACGCGTTTCTTTGATCCACTGGGTATGACGAGCACCTATTTCGCCGTGCCGCAGAGCGAGATCGGACGCTTGACGACCAATTACGGCGTTCTGGGTTCTACGGTGTTGCCGCTTGATGGCGGGGCGCAGTCGGTTTTCACCGAAATGCCAACCGCTCCGATGGGCGGTGCGGATCTTGTCTCCAGCCCCAGGGATTATGATCGCTTCCTGCGGATGCTGCTGGGTTACGGAACGCTCGACGGCACCCGCGTTCTGGGCGAGCAGGCAGTGCGGGTGGGCACCTCCAACCTCATTCCTGAAACAGTCGACACGGCTGGCACATGGGCCGAAGGCGAAGGGCATGGCGCGGGCGGACGCTCGGTCGGCACGACCTATGGCTGGGGCGGCGCAGCGGGAACGCTGGGTGCGATTGATTTCGGTCTCAAGATGCGCACCGGGCTGTGGACCCAGTACATGCCGTCTGACAGCTATCCGATTCGCGAGGAATATTTCAAGGCGCTCGAAGCCGACCTTGCCCCGATGCGAAAGGCCGCCTGACGAAGACCATGCTCGATACCGTGAAAGCGCCGATCGCCTTTGCCGGATCGCCAATTGACCGTGCCGACAATGTCCGCATGGATCGCGCGGCGCTGGGCAATCTGACGAATTGGCGCGCGCGGGTGCTCAATCTCGATGGGCTTTTGCCGGAGATTGACGAGAGCGGCGGCTTGATCTGGGGCACGCTGGCTGATGTCAGCGAAGAGACGGAACTCGTCTTCCTCGGCCTGCTTGATGACAAGGCGCATTTTGCACCGGTTCCAGCATCCGGAGCATCGGGGCCCGCCATGCCACGTGCCTGGCAGGTGATGCAATTGCTGCGGCCCGAAGAACTGGCGATTTACGGGGGGGCCAAGTCGCTCGTCGATTGGCATGCGCGTCATCAATTCTGCGCCAATTGCGGCGCGCCGACAAGACTTGCCAAGGGCGGCTGGCAGAGAAACTGCGACAATTGCGGCGCGCAGCATTTTCCGCGCACGGACCCTGTCACCATCATGCTGGTCGAATTTGAGGACAAGCTCCTGCTTGGTCGCCAGCCGCGATTTCCGCCGCGCATGTATTCCGCGCTCGCAGGGTTTGTCGAACCGGGTGAGACGATCGAAGAGGCGGTCGCGCGTGAGGTCTGGGAAGAGGCGGGGGTGCGCGCCGGGCAGGTGCAATATCTTGCCAGCCAGCCCTGGCCATTTCCAAGCCAGCTGATGATCGGCTGCACGAGCGTGGCCGAGACGTCCGACCTCACCATCGATGAAACCGAACTGGATGACGCGCGCTGGTTCACCCGTGCCGAGCTGGAAGATGCGCGCCATGCGGGGCCAGAGGGGAATGAGCTGTTGATCTTTCCCCAACGTTTCGCAATCGCTTATCACCTCATCACATGGTGGCTGGATCGATGACACAGCGTTTGACGATCGACATTTACTCAGACGTCGTGTGCCCGTGGTGCGCGATTGGCTATGGCCAGCTGACCAAGGCGCTGGCTGAACTTGACGGAGAAATCGAAGCGCAGGTGCGCTGGCGCCCGTTTGAGCTTAATCCCGACATGCCTGCCGAGGGAGAGGGATTTGAAGAGCATGTCAGCCGCAAATACGGCCGCAGCCATGAAGAGGGTGTTGCCATGCGAAATCAGATGAAAGAGATCGCGAAGGACGCGGGCGTGTCGCTTTCGTTTGAGGGCGAAGGCGAAGCGCCGCCGCAGCGCATGTGGAACACGCGCGATTGCCATATGCTGCTGACGTTCGCGCTCGAAGAGGCGGGGCCAAGCGTCCAGACCGCGCTCAAGCTTGCTTTGTTCAAGGCGCACTTCAACCACCGCCAGCCGCTCAATGATCGGGCCGCACTGCTCGACGTTGCTGTCAGCGTCGGCATTCACCGGCGAGCGGCCAAGGCAGCGCTGGATGACGCCAATCTTGAAGCGCGGGTCATCGCCGAAGAGCGCGAGGCGTGGGAACATAACATTACCGGCGTGCCGGCGATGATTGTTGCGGGCAAGTTCATGATCCCCGGAGCGCAGGCGCCGGAAACTTACGTCAATGTTCTGCGTAGAGTCGCTGAGAAAACAAGCAACGCCGCCACCGCCTGATCGGGCGCTAAGCCACAGCGCGGCGCAGAAACCGGGGCACCATGCAGAGCATCATCGTCTTTATCATCGCCGCTATCATCGCATTTGTCTTTGGTCACTTCGCCGGTTCGCAAAGCATCGAAGTGGCGGGATATTCCGCCTATTTCCTGTGCGTCGTTCTGGCGATGGTGATCAACTGGCTGGTGTTCATCCCTTCGGCCATAGCCAAGTCGGACACGTTCTACGATACGACCGGTGCGATCACCTACGCCACGGTTACGCTGGTCGCGTGCTTCATTAGCTACAATCATCACGACAACAGCCTGGACTGGCGTAGCATGATCATCGCGGCATTGGTGATCGTGTGGTGCGTGCGGTTGGGATCGTTCCTGTTTATTCGTATCCACGCCATGGGCGGGACGGATTCGCGCTTTGAGAAGATCAAGGTCGACCCTGCGCGGTTTCTTGTTGCCTGGACGCTTCAGGGCCTGTGGGTGGTGCTGACCGCATCGGCGGCGCATGTGGCAATTCTTGCCGAAACCCGCGTCCCGATTGGCATCGTCTTTTTCCTCGGGCTCGCAGTGTGGATCATCGGCTTTGTCTGGGAGACGGTTGCCGATGCGCAAAAGAGCGCTTTCAAGAACGACTCGGCGAACAAGGGCAAGTTCATCAATGTCGGCCTGTGGAAGTGGTCGCGACATCCCAATTACTTTGGTGAAATCACGTTGTGGACCGGCATGCTGATTATGGCGATCCCAGTGCTTTCGGGCCTATCATGGCTCGTCGTGATCTCTCCGATCTTTGTGTTCCTGCTGTTGACCAAGATTTCCGGCATCAACTTGCAGATGAAGCAGGGACTGGAGCGCTGGGGCGATGATCCTGATTATCGGGAATATCTGGCAAACACGCCCGCGCTGATACCCATGCCGCCAAAGAGCTAAACCCGTGCGTGTCATCAACCGCGTTGGTCGACCGGCAATTCGTCGATTTCGGGCACTTCCTCGCCCGCACAATAGGGCCGTCCCGAGCGTGCGTTGATCGTCACATCGCCGCCATGGCGCGCGCGATAGATGAGATCTAGCCCGACATAGATCGCGGTGTCTTCGGGCGGGCGAGTGCCGATTTCGAGGATGCGCGCCGGGCTCTGAGACCGGTTTTCGATCGTGTGCCCCACAGTTGATCCCGCGCGCCAGGCTGCGCTGTCGCCCGCTTGCAGAACGCGCGGTTCCTCCCCCTCTTCGACCAGCGTCACCTCGCCTGAGAGCACGTAGATCATCTCGTCGGCACCATGTTGGTAGTGCAGCAGGCCCGTCGCGCTGCCCGGAGCCAGCTCCACTTCGCCAACGCCCATCTGTGACAGGCCCGCTTGGTCGGAAAGCTTGGTCTTCCAGCAGCCTTTGGTGCGCTCGATGAGCTTTCCGGGATAGACAAGGCGCTCATAATGCAGCGCGGTGTCGCGATCAATCTTGGGCATGGTCTGGTTCTCCTTGGCGAACATGCCCAAGGGATAAAACGCCAAGAGTGTGTTTTTAGAGACAGCGCTTCGCCGATCAGATCAGCGCTAGCTTTTCCAGCTTTGCCGCAAGTTTGCCGGGCAGTGCATCCCCAATATCCTCGCCCGGCGCGAGGTCGCGCGGGGGTTCGCCCTTGAGATAGCGCCAGCCCTGATGCGCGCGCTTGGGGCGGGGGTGCACGCGGATGAGTTCTGGCTCCAATTCAATCCGCCAGCGCCTCGTGTCCTCCTCCTGCGTAAAGCCCGTGATGACCGAGCGCGCGACGATGGCGTGCTGGTGGATCCAGTAGAGCGAGCCGCCAATGCACTCTTCCCACTTGGTCGGGCGGTATTTGGTCGTCAGGTAAGGGCGGCAGCGTCCAGCATACCAGCCTTCGATATCGGAATAACTCTGAGCGCCGAACGCGATCTTGGTGAGGTGGAGAGGCATAACCACGAAGGTAGGGCGCGGGCGCGGTGGCCTCAACCCAGCGGCACCAGTCCACTCACAACCGCGAGGCCCAGGAATGCGAAAAAGCCCATGGAATCGGTGATCATGGTGACAAATACCGAGGACGCGACCGCGGGATCCTGGTTCAGCCGCTCAAAGGTAACCGGCACCAGCACGCCGGCGAGGCCAGAAACAGCAATGTTGATCACCATCGCCACCGCGATCACCGCGCCCATCATTGGGCCATAGAGCAGTGAGGCTGCAATCCCGATCAGAACAGCGACGGTTGCCCCGTTCAGGATCGCGACGCGCAATTCGCGCCATACGATCTTCCATGTGTTTGCACGGGTCAGCTGGTTGGTCGCGATTGCGCGTACGGCTACGGCCATGGTCTGTGTGCCGGCATTCCCGCCAATGCTGGCGACGATCGGCATCAGGACCGCCAGCGCAACCAGTGCCTCGATCGCCGCGCCAAAAAAAGCGATGATCGCGCTTGCCACCACGGCTGTGCCAAGATTCGCGATCAGCCAGCGCACGCGGCTGGAATAGGCTTCGCGGATCGGTTCGTTGATGTCGCCATCGCCCGCGCCGGACAATAGCAGCGCGTCCTCGCCCGCTTCTTCGGAGATGATGTGGACGATATCATCGACTGTCATCTGGCCGACGAGCCGTCCGCTTTCGTCCACTACGGCGGCGGAAATCAGCGCGTATTTCTGGAACATCAGCGCGACCTCTTCCTGGTCCATCGTCACCGGGATGAGTGTCTGATCGCGCTTCATCACATCGGTCAGGCTCACCGCGCGCGGGGAAGTGAGGATCCAGTTAAGTGCGCAGGTGCCAACGGGGTGGAACGCGGCATCGACGACGAAAACCTCGAAAAAATCGTGCTCCAAATCGCCTTCATTGCGCAGGTAGTCGATCAGGTCGCCAACCTTCATATGCTCAGGCGCGGCCATCACATGGCGGTTCATCAGGCGCCCAGCAGTTTCATCCGGGTAGGCGAGCGCAGAATTGACCGCGGCCTGCGTTTCAGGCTCAAGCTCGGCGATGATCGCCTTCTGGTCATCTTCGTCGAGGTCTTCGAGCAGCTGGACCGCGTCATCGGTCTCAAGCTGCTCAGTAATCGCGGCGACATCGACCGGTTCGAGCGCTTCCATCATGTCTTCGCGCACGTGATCATTGAGTTCAGCGACCACGTCGGAACTCATCAGATCGGTGATGCTTGCGGCAAGATTGGCGCGCTCATCCTTGTCGACGATTTCGAGCAGGTCGGCGATGTCTGCAGGGTGAAGGGGCTCGACAAGGTCGTATACCGCGCCCTTGTCGCCCGCTTCCAGTGCCTCACGCACGCTTGCAATATAGCGCGGTTTCAACCGGTTTTCAGTGTCGTGACGGTCATCATCAATCCTGTCGTCCGGGCAGGGCGCGTCGCTTTCCACCGTAAGGAGTGTCTCATCAAGAACGGGATCCTGCGCCATGAAAAGCGGGTTTAGGCAGGGGCACGCGAAAAGCAAGCGCATGGCTCGCGTGGTGGGTGACAGCGCCGGGCAAAGCGTCTAGGCGCGGCAAAATCATTTCAGGAGACACACACATGGCCGAAACGCTCACTTTCACGCTCGACACTGGCGATGGCGAGGCAAACGATATCGTCATCAAACTGCGCCCCGATCTGGCCCCTGGCCATGTCGAACGCATCACCGAGCTTGCGAGCGAAGGCTTTTACGACGGCGTCGTCTTCCACCGCGTGATTGACGGCTTCATGGCCCAGGGCGGAGATCCGACCGGCACCGGCATGGGCGGTAGCGACCGGCCCGATCTCAAGGCTGAGTTTAATGATGAGCCGCATGTCGAAGGCGTGTGCTCGATGGCGCGCGCGGCCAACCCCGACAGCGCCAATTCGCAGTTCTTCATCTGCATCGCCGATGCGCAGTTCCTCAACAAGCAATACACCGTGTGGGGCCAGGTTGAGAGCGGCATGGAACACGTCCATGCGCTTCCCAAGGGCGAGCCGCCTGCCAAGCCGGGCAAGATCGTGAAGGCAAGCGTGGCGTAGTCCGCGCTCTGACGGCACGGGCCGGTCTGGCGCAAAAATGGCGGAGGTCATCACAACGCTAACCCTTGCGTTCGCTCTGGGTTTTGGTCTGGCCAAAGCGTTGTACTGGATCATAAGCCCGCGCAGGCGGGTGCGGCTCGTAACACTCCTTGCAATCCCGCCTTCACTGTTGCTCACCGTCTTTCTCATCTTCTTCAAGGGCGCGCCGGAGGGCGAAGACTGGATCTGGTTCTTTATCGGCTTCAGCTATTTTGGCCCGTGGTATTTCGCATGGCTGGCCGGAGCCGGGAGCGAAAAGACGCTGAGAAAGGCATTCACGCCAGCGCGCGAGTGAGAGCTGCATGATCAGTTTGACTGTGCGCGTTCGCGCGCCACGCGACTGAGCACCTTCGTCACCGGCACATGAAACGGCAGCCGCGTGTTCGTGTGATGCCATGCATTGGGCACTGTCACATCGACGCCAATATCGGGCCGGGAGTTCATTGCGCCAAAGCTGTCGAGGTCTCCCATCACATCAATCACTGTCTGTACCTGCGTCGGCATGGCTATGCGCGCGCCAAATGTGACGATGGGCACTTCGCGCGCCACAGATTCAAACCGGTCGGGAAAGCGACCGCGCAAGGCATACAGAGCCTCGGAGATCACAAGATTGCCCTTGGAATGCCCGACCAGCCAATCTGCACCCACGCGTCCTGCGAGCAGTTTGGTGAGCGCTTTCACATCTGCGCTGAACCGGGCCAGTTGAAACCCCTCGCCAGGATCCATCTGGGGCGCTTGGGGTGCCTTCATCCAGGGGTTCATGGCCCACAGCGCGTCCACGCCCCGGCTGGCCGACTGGAAAGAGTGGCGCATCGCGTTGAGCCCGCCGAACAGGAAGTACCCTCCCACAGCCTCACTCGTCAGATCGGCCAAGCCTTGTCCCGAGACCACCGCCAGCGTGGTGCCGTTGAGGGCATCAGCCGTGTTGCGCGCAAGGGCGGCTGCGCCGAGCGCTGAACTGCCGACCCCGGCCACCGTGATGGCGCGGTAACGACTGGCAAGGTTGTCGCACTGGGAAAGATGATCCCAAACCCTCAGGCTGGGTTGCCATGACGGGCCGACTTCGAGGATCATGCCCTCGATCTTGTCGCGGCGTCTGAGCTGCGCTTTTTCATCTGCGCCGAGCGCGTCGATGTCGTAAAACAACTCATCGAGCGCGGTGTTGTCGCGGCCAGCGGTCGGAAGGAAGGGGGAAGACACCATGATACCGTTTGGCTTTAAGGGCTGGCGCGCGCAAATGCACCCGATCCTTTTGGATGATGGCTCCCACGATCCGACGTGTGTTGAACCGCGCGGTCCGAACGGCTAGAGGCGCGGGCTCCATGAAACCGCAAACACCTCCAAAAACCTACCGGGTCAAGAGCTTCGGCTGCCAGATGAACGTCTATGATGGCGAGCGTATGGGCGAGCTTCTCGCGGAAAAGGGAATCACGCCTGCGCACGAAGGCGAAGAGGCGGACCTCGTCGTCCTCAACACCTGCCACATCCGCGAGAAAGCGGCGGAAAAGGTCTATTCCGATATTGGCCGGCTGAAAAAGCCCGATGGCTCGAAGCCCATGATCGCGGTCGCCGGATGCGTCGCCCAGGCGGAGGGCGAGGAGATCATGCAGCGTGCGCCAAGCGTTTCCTTGGTGGTTGGTCCGCAGGCCTATCACCGCCTTCCCGACATGCTGGACAAGGCGGTAAAGGGCGAGCGCGCGACCGATACGGACATGCCTGCGATCGCCAAGTTTGACAGTCTGCCGGGGCGCAAGAGGCGTTCACCCACCGCGTTCCTGACTGTGCAGGAAGGCTGCGACAAGTTTTGCACCTATTGCGTGGTGCCCTATACGCGCGGCGCGGAAATCTCGCGCCCTTACAGCGATCTGGTCGATGAAGCGGTGAAACTGGTTGAGGCGGGTGCGCGCGAAATCACGCTCCTTGGTCAGAACGTCAATGCCTGGCGCGGCGAGGACGCGAGGGGCCGCAAAGCCGGGCTGGGTGAGCTGATCCACCGGATCGCAGAAATCGAAGGGCTGGAGCGCATCCGTTACACCACCAGCCACCCCAACGACATGGATGACGCGCTGATCGAGGCGCACGGCTCGTGCGACAAGCTGATGCCCTACCTCCATCTGCCAGTGCAGTCGGGCAATGACCGCGTGCTCAAAGCCATGAACCGCGCCCACACGGCTGAGAGCTATTTGAAATTGCTTGAGCGCTTTCGCGCTGTGCGGCCCGATATCGCGCTGTCAGGCGATTTCATCGTCGGCTTTCCGGGAGAGAGCGAGGCGGAGTTTGAAGACTCGCTGAGCCTGATCGACGAGGTGCGCTATTCTCAGGCCTTCAGCTTCAAATATTCCCCGCGCCCCGGTACGCCTGCAGCCACCATGGACAATCAGATCGCGCCCGAGATCATGAGCGAGCGTCTCGCGCGCCTGCAAGAGCGGCTGAACCGCGACCAGATTGCCTTCAACAAGGCGGCCGTTGGCAAAACCTGTCAGGTACTGGTCGAACGCAAGGGCAAGCACGAAGGCCAATGGCTCGGCAAATCGCCCTGGCTGCAAAGCGTATGGTTTGTAGACGAAGATCGCGGCGCGGCGCAGATCGGCGAAATGGTTGACGTCGAGCTAGTCGAGGCGGGCCCCAATTCCATTGCCGGGCGCTTGCTCTAAGCCCATTGTTGGCGCATTTTTTCAGGGTGTTGGCCCACTCTCTTCAACTTCCATTTCGAAGGCGCGGGCCGCAATATTTGTGTAGTAACGGTTCGCCAGCGAATTGCGCGAGGTGTCATACATCTTCGAGATGAGAGCACGGTCGAAAGTGGTGAGCGCCTCGGGCGGGTCCTCGTCGCGAAAGAGGGTTAGGATCGTGTCTGCCGCCGGGTTCGCATCGGCTCCAAGCCCACGCGTATTGCCGAGCGTGCGCATGGTGGCGTAATCGGCGAGCTGACCCAGCGTCTTGTCGATCGCACTCGCCAGTTCGATCATAACGACAGATCCGGTGATCTCGACAGTCGTGTTGGTCCGCAAGCGAGAGACCTGTCGCAACTGATTGGCGGTGTTCAAAGCACCCGTAATTTCCTGGCCGGTGTTATTGGGCAACTCCATTCCATCAGCGGTGCGAAGGACATTCGTGGTCCATGCGCGTACGGGATCGGCATCGTTGAGGACCGCGGCGCGCTGATAACTCAAAAGGTGGCCCAGCATGTCGTTGTCGTCGGTCAGCCATGCCTCGGGTGGTCCATTTCTGGCTGGCACAAAGATGACGGTCAGGTTCGGGGCACATTTTTCGCGCGGCTCGCGGCGATTTGCACCAAGCGCTTGCGCGTTCCGGGCGATGCGCTTTTCGATCACTTGGCTTTCGGCCTCGGGTAGTCCGATGACCTTGGGGCAAATCGCTTCAAAATAGGTGGCCACTGTGCGGCCGGCGCGCGGCCTGTTGATGACATCAGTGATCATCTTGCGCAATTCGGCGCGGCGTTCGCGCTCGCCGCGCGGGGCTTCGACAACAATCTGGTTGTCATTCTCTGGCGCGGTGGGCGGGCTTTGAACGGTCTGAGTGTGGGCGAGGGCGGGATACGCGCAGAGAAACGCGAACAGATAGGCAAGGTGGGTCAGGCGCATGGAAATCTCTCTCTCCAACCAATACCTGTGTGTTTCATGCTTTGGCGGTGTCTGCGCCAGTTCTCATCCACGAGGATGCCTGTCGCCTCGATTAACCGCGATCTCCATGCAAGATGACGCATGCGTGACTTTCCACCGGCTTGGCGTGCTGCGTATCTTGCTTTTGCCCGAACGCGGCCTAGGCTTTCCCCGTCTGATCCAAACCTCGCTGCTCAAGGAAACCGATGGGCCGTAGACCGACACGCAAGATTGATCCCGCCGCTCTGCCACAGGCGATCAACCCCGACGAAGTGCGCCGCGCCAAGGCTGAGCTGACCTTTGAAAACCAGTCGCTTCTGGGCGCGCTGTTTGGTCAATTCGACGCCAATCTGGTGCAGGTGGAAAACCGGTTGGGCGTCTTTATCCACGCGCGCGGCGATCGCATCGTGATCGAGGGCCCCGAAGACGCTGTTGCCCGCGCGCGCGACACACTCAACACGATGTATGATCGTTTGGCGCTGGGGCAGGACCTCGATGCAGGCGCGATTGAGTCGCTGATCGCAATGTCGAACGAGCCGACGCTCGAAGGGATCATTTCAGGGGAGAAAGAAGAGCCCCCGATCATGATCCGCACGCGCAAGAAGACGATCGTGCCGCGTTCTGCGTCTCAGATCACCTACATGCGAGCGCTCGTCCGCGATGACATCGTTTTTGCGCTTGGCCCGGCGGGAACCGGCAAGACCTATATTGCGGTGGCCCAGGCGGTCAGCCAACTCATCAGCGGCTCGGTGCAGCGCCTGATCCTCTCGCGCCCCGCGGTGGAGGCAGGGGAAAAGCTCGGCTTTCTTCCCGGTACCGAGAAAGAGAAGGTCGATCCCTATCTGCGCCCGCTCTACGATGCGTTGAATGATTGCATGCCGCCCGAACAGGTCCAGCGCCGGATCGACAGCGGCGAGATCGAGATCGCGCCGATTGCGTTCATGCGCGGGCGAACTCTGGCGGATGCATTCGTGATCCTCGACGAGGCGCAAAATACCACGCGCGAGCAGATGAAGATGTTCCTCACCCGCTTTGGCCAGAACAGCCGGATGGTCGTGTGCGGAGACCCCAAACAGGTCGATATTCCCGGCGGCGTGCGCTCAAGCGGCCTCGCTGATGCCGTTGAAAAGCTGGAAGGTATCGAAGGCTTTGGCACGATCCGCTTCACCGCCGCGGATGTGGTGCGCCACCCCATCGTGGGCCGCATCGTCGAGGCGTATGAGGGAACGGGCGAGGGCGACTGATACGAAAAGGGCGCCCGCACAAACCTTGTCCGGGCGCCCCGTTTCCGGGCTGTTGCGAATTTTATTTGACTTCGCCCTTAGTCGCCGGCCCAGCTTTGGGCTTGGGCCAGCCAGGGACCGTCTTGACGATGCCAAAGCTCGTCAAGATCAGACCCACGCCGCACAGGATGAAGATATACCCGCCAAAACCCAGTTTGATCGCGTCGGCGAAGTTCTGATAGCCTGTGTTCAGGTTTTCAAACGCCGCAATTACCATCGCATAGACGATGAAACTGAACAGGCACGCGCCTGCGGTGATCAACTCGGCCATGCGGCTTTTCTTGCCTGTCACCTCGCGGAAGACAGCAAAGCCGCCCGCCAATGGGATGGCCCACAGCAGCATTGCCGCGCTAGAGGTAATGCTGAAGTCACCGCCGCGCCCGAACAGCCCGACCAGCGCGGCAGCGTCGTCGAGATTGCCGGGTAGCGTGAACGCGCTGTAACCGTCGCGCACAAAAACAACGAGATTGAGGAAAAAGAACGCAAAAATTGCGAGACCAATAAGGATGAGTTTTGGCCGGGTGCGCAGATATTCCAGCTTGCCCGAGTTCAGGTCGACCTTTTCAGCGACCCCGGAAATCGACGCGCTGACCCCAGAAAGCGTGTCACCCACCCCTTCCAGAGATGGAGCCGTGAACGAACCGGCGGTCTTGTAAATCTCGGTCGCTACGCCGTCGGCGGCGACAAAATCGACACTGTCGCGCGGTTGGGGTGCTTTTTCCCCCTTCCACTCGGCCAGCTCAAAGGAGTAGCGGTTGCCGTCTTCTCCGGTAATGGCGCCCTTTGCGCCGTCAAAGCCCAGTATTTGCCCTTTCATTGAAATACCCCTGTCTTGATGTGTGATTTGGAGAGTAAGTCAGTATTGTTAAACGGATACGACGCAGGGGACCTGATCATGTCCTTCGAATCGTTCCGTCGCATTCATCTATCGCGCCTCTTGCATGAACGAACTGTTGGACCGATTGTCAGCTCTTGGTAAGGATGCGACCCAATGGAACTCGACATCGCGTTTGACAAAGCCTGGCCTGAAAGCGCTGCGCTTGTCTCGCTTGCCAATGCGAGCGTTGAAGCGGCGCTGACAGTTGCGCCGGAACTGGCGAATGCGCGGCTGGAGGCGAGCGTGCTGTTTACGGACGATGCCGCGATCCACCAACTCAACCGCCAATGGCGCGAGCGTGACAGACCAACCAATGTGCTCAGCTTCCCGATGCTTTCGCGCGCCGACCTAGGGGCCTTGGATCCTCAAGGGCCGCCCATTCTGCTGGGCGACATCGCGCTCGCACTGGAGACAGTGTCGCGAGAAGCGCGTGAAAAGGATGTGCCGCTCAAAGCGCATGTCGCTCACCTGGTAATCCATGGCCTGCTCCATCTCGCCGGATACGATCATGTCCAATCCGAGGAAGCGGCCGAGGCGATGGAGGCTCTGGAAACACGCGCTCTTGCCAAACTGGGGATTGCAGACCCATATGGTGAGAGCGATTGAAGGGAGTATTCAGACAGGGCCATGCCCGATTCACCATCCGCCGCGGGAGACGCGGAGAGTAGCAGCGGGCTCCTGTCCAATTTGGGCCTCACTCTCAAACGTATAGTGGGAGCGGGCGACGCTGATCGCTCCTTGCGCGCGCAGCTCGAAGAAGCGATCGATGAACACGAAGGGGAGAACGGCGATGCCGCTCCTGACGAGGGTTCAGGTGCCAATGGCGATCTCTTGCCTGTCGAGCGGCAAATGCTGCGCAATCTTCTGCATTTCTCTGAACACGATGCAGACGACGTTGCGGTGCCGCGCGGTGAGATCATCGCGGTAGACGCGAAGATTTCCTGGGAGGAACTGGTCTCCACCTTCACAGAGCACGGCCATTCGCGCATGCCCGTCTATCGCGACACGCTCGATTCCGTGATCGGTATGATCCACGTCAAAGACGTGTTTTCCTACCTCGCGAATGGAAAGGCGCCTCCGCCCGACTGGACGACCCTGATGCGCCAACCACTTTATGTGCCGCAGGTGCGCGGGGCGCTGGATGTGCTGGCCGATATGCGTGCGCGCCGGGTGCATCTGGCGATTGTGCTTGATGAGTTTTCCGGAACAGATGGCATCATCACGATCGAAGATCTGGTCGAAGAAATTGTGGGTGAAATTGAGGATGAGCATGACGACACGCCCGAGGAGCTGATCGTGCCGATTGGCGATGGCATGTGGGATTGCGATGCTCGCGCCGAACTGAAGGATGTGGCCGAGATCGTCGATCCGCGCCTTGCAGAGGTCGAAGAAGCGGTCGACACGCTTGGGGGTCTCGCTTTCGTCCTTGCTGAGGCGGTGCCCCAGGTGGGTTCGGTGGTGGAACATCCCAGCGGCTGGACAATTGAGGTGACAGCGGGCGATGAAACGCATGTGAAGCGCCTGCGCCTGCACCGACCGGAGCCTGTCGCAGTTGCGAATGACATGCAATAATCGCACGGGTCTATCGGTATTGAACTTATTGCTTCGGTTTTTTGCATCCAAAGCGATTGACGCGCGTAACTCTTGGCACAACAGGAGAGTTCATGCCGTCACGTCGTTTGCCACCGCTTCGCGCGCTCGAAGCTTTCATGCGCACGGTTCGCCTCGGGTCAGCTCGGGCTGCCGCTGAGGAGATCGGGCTCAGTCCGTCTGCGCTGTCGCGCCGGATCACCAATCTCGAAGAATTCGTGGGCAAAAAACTGTTCACGCGTGCGCGCCAGTCCATGCAGCTCACTGATGAGGGCCAGGCCTTTTATGAAGCGGTCAATCCGCATCTGGAATCGCTTGCACGCGCGGTTGAGAGTCAATCGGATAATGTGTCGCTTTTGCGGCTGCGTCTCGGCGTGCTGCCCATGTTTGGCTCGCAGCGGCTGTTTCCGCGCCTTGGCGAGCTGCGCAAACGCCATCCACTGCTCCACATCGATATCGATACTGCTCCACACCTGGAAGGCAGGGTTGGCGATACGTTGGACGCGGCGATCATTCTTTCGCGCGGGCCGGATACCAATCTGCACGCCGTGCGTCTTGACCACAATCTGGTGCACGCAATCTGTTCCAAAGATGTTGCGCGGGCCGTCGGCGATGAAGTGCACGCGGACAGCCTCGCCAAACAGACGTTTCTGATCCACAACGAATTACCGGAGAGCTTTCGTGCGTGGAAACAGGCGTACCGGCTCGATGACATGGAGCCGGCGGCGATTGATCATTATGATTCGGGTCAGTTGATGCTCGAAGCGGCAGCGCAGGGTCTGGGGATCGCGATCATGCACGATGATCACTTGCGGCGCGCGGCGGATAATCGACTGACCAATCTGGGCGCCCTCGAAGTGGAAAGTCCTTACAGCTACTGGTTTGTGTGCAAGCCAACAGCGCTTGAAATGCGCCCGGTGCGGCTGTTTCACGATTGGCTGGTACGAGCCGCGCTTTAGGACGCCAAGCCATACCCAAGAGGTAGGCCGTATAAGCCATCGGCTTTGGCGGACGAACGACTTATCGATCCAACACAAGTGATCGGGCCCCGAACCCTGGGTTCGGAGCGCGCACTATCTTGAAAACGGGTGTCTCGGAAAGGGACGATTAGCCGCTTACAGCTTCGTCGTCCTCGTCATCAACGAGAAGAAGGACGGTAACGGCGACTGCGACCGCACCAATGAGGACAGTCAGACCCGGCGCACCTTTGAGATCGCTGCTGCCTTCCGCAACAGGTGCGCTAGCGCGTTCTACCTGCGCCATGACAGGTGCGGTGCCCAGAGCAAGCGCAAGAGCCGGTATCAACAATTTCTTCATTATGATCTCCTTGACCCTCGGGCTAAAGCGGTCGCTCAAAATATCAAGAGTGAAAACAAGGGGCGGCGCGTTTTTGTTTCACCTGTTTCCTTTTTCGAACAGTGTGTTTGATCGTATTACCAAGTTTTGGCGTTCAATTCGCACTCACGGCGCATCGACAGGTATGGAAGCGGGCGGCGCTTCATAGCGAACGGGAGGTACTGAGTGGCTGAACTCGCGCAAGGGTTTGCCCAAGGCCTCGCACAATGCTTCTTCAATTCGTCGGCGCGCCTCTGCGCTGATCGCTTTGCGCCCGCGAAAATCCTCAGGACTGAACGGCTCAAGGAAATGTACCTTCATCTTGAACGAGCCAGAGCGTGACAGCAGCCGCTTTGCGTTGTTCAGGCCACCTTCGTCGCCGATCCATCCGATCCATTCCGCAACTGCTCCGTAATCGAGCAGAACCGGCTGGACCAGAACGCCGGGAGGCGGGGGTTCCAGCACAGAAAGCATGCTTGTTTTGAACGGCAGCAGGGATTGGCCATCGGTGGTAGTCCCCTCGGGAAAGACGGTAACAGACCAATTGTCCGCGAGCGCTTCCCTCAATGCGTTGATCTGCTCTGCAACGCCCAAGCGGTGTTCGCGTTTGACGAAAACAGTGCGGTTGAGAGAGGCCAGCCAGCCCACGATAGGGGCGCGTTCCAGTTCGGCCTTGGCTACGAAGGCGGTCCCGCTGGCTCCGGCCAGAGCGAGGATGTCAATCCACGAGACGTGATTGGCAACATAGAACACGTCGCGCTTGAGATGCGTGCCGACCGTCTTGACCCGGGCGCCGCAAACGCGCGCGGCACAGCGCAGAAACAGCATCGGGAAGGGGGAACCGTAGGCGAAGATCCGAAACAGGAAGTGCATCGGTACAAACAGGATCAACAAACCGATAAGGCCCAATGACCGCGCCACAATACGCACCCACCCGATCAGCGTCATGCGCGTAGTCTCGCCGCGCGCAGCTGCCACTCTCTTGGACCAGGCCTTGCTATCCGTCTTGGTCATTCGCTCGCCCCCTTGGCTCGAGAGCGCGCGTGGCAGCGCGCCATTGCCGCGTCGATCTCAGTTCTCGCGCGAGATGCGCACCCCGTACAATTCCATGCGGTGATCAACGAGGCGATAGCCCAGCTTTTCCGCGATTTGGCGCTGGAGCTGTTCCACTTCGGGGTCGACAAACTCAACGACTTTGCCCGTTTCCACATCGATAAGGTGATCGTGGTGCGCCTCTGGCACGGGTTCATAGCGCGAGCGGCCATCGCCGAAGTCATGCCGATCCAGAATGCCCGCTTCTTCAAACAGACGCACGGTCCGATACACCGTGGCGATCGAGATCTTGGGATCGATTGCAGACGCCCTGGAGTGAAGCAGTTCCACATCCGGGTGGTCTTCGCTTTCCGACAGCACGCGCGCGATGACGCGTCGCTGTTCGGTTATTCGAAGGCCCTTTTCGGCGCACAATTGTTCAAGGTCGATTTTCTGGGCCAAGAGACGCTCCCGTTTCATGTTGGGCGCTTAGAGGGCTGCGGACCGCAATCCGCAGGCCTCGCCCGATGAAGGTCTGAAGTTCTGCCTTTACCCAGACCATGCCGATTGCTCAAGCGGGCCTTCAAAAAGGGCGGGGGCCACACAGCAGGCCGCGCGGCGGGCATTGCCGACCGCCAAACAAACACCGCCGCCCTGCCGGTGGCAGAGCGGCGGGTCCATTTGGATGCATCAATAGCAGGTCTTAAGCTGCCTTGCGGCGGGTGCGCCCGCTGCCGGGTTTGCGTCCAAGGCCGATTTTCTTGGCCAGATCGCGACGCTTCTCGGCGTAATTGGGCGCGACCATCGGGTAGTCCGAAGGCAGGTTCCAGCGCGCACGATACTCCTCAGGGGTCATATCGTAATTGGTGCGCAGATACCGCTTGAGCATTTTCAGCTTCTTGCCGTCTTCCAGACACACGATGTAGTCCGGTTTCACAGACGCGCGCACGGATACCGCGGGTTCGGGCCGCACTTCGGCTGGCTCAACCTTTTCACCCAATCCAGACAGCGCACCGAACACGTTGGTGATGAGGGTGGGTACGTCATCCACGCCAACATCGTTATTGCTCACATGAGCGGCCACGATATCACTCGTGAGAGTGATAAGGGTTTCTTTCAACTCCATTTCCATTTCTTGCATGAGTTCCTCGTCTTGTTTTCTATAGTCCGATCTTGATTAGTCGGTATCCCGATACTGGACCAAGAGGAGCGTTAACGCAAGAGTGAGGTGATTGTTGGACCAATGCAATAAGGGCTAGAACGATGTAATCACCAGATCAAATGGCTCTCGCAAAAGTAATCGCGTCAATCAGGTTTCCATCGGCCGTTTTGTAATAGTTGGGCCGCTCACCGATGGGTTCAAACCCTACCTTGTGGTAAAGATGCATCGCCGGATTTCCGCGTCGCATCTCAAGGAAAATGCGCGTCACCCCCCGCGCCGTGGCGGCTTCGAACAGGCGATCTATCAATGCCTGTCCGAGCCCGCGTCCGCGTTGATTGGGCAGCACTGCGATCAGCAGCAATTCCTCTTCATCGGCGGCGTGGCGCGACAGCACGAAACCGGCAGGAACACCGGCAGGGGCACTGCCAAGAGCGGTAATCTCCTGCCCGTGCGCATTGATGATGAGGGCGTGGGTTGAAGGGAGCGCGAGCGCGTCTTTGATCTGGCGGCGGTTCCATGCTTCGCCAAAGGCCGGATCAAACGCCTTGTCCATAACCTCCATGATGCGGTCAGTCAGCGGGCACGGACGGTCTTTGAAGGGCACGTTCATGACGCGGCGAGGGTGGCCTGAGGCATTGCGTCGGGAGCCCGGCCATAGATCGGGCGCAAATCCCCAGATAGGCACGATGCGGGCAGGCGCAGAGCATGCCGGGCGTCAGGCAGGGTCGCAAAGGCTAATCGCTCGCCGCCCAAAAGGGCACGGCATTCGCTCGCGCGGTTGCCTGCGACGATTTCGTGCACCGGGAACGAAGCGGCTTGTGCGGGAGAGAGCGCGTGCCCATC
>JBCBKF010000005.1:0-25981 GCA_038522255.1 Pseudomonadota bacterium | reverse complement strand
CTTCGGGCGCGACGGGCGACTGGACTGGTCGTTCAGGCCAACTTGCGATCCGCATCGCCGGAAGCAATAAGAAAGCATTGGCCTTCCTCAGCATCGCTGGGTGGCATCGCGGTGGTGCTGACAACAGTCCCGGTGGAGACAGCATCGACAATCGCAAGAGACTGATTGAGGAAAAATTCTTTTTGCGCCTGCCCGCTCAACAGCAATGGCAGGTCGAAATTTGCTGTTGTTGAAGGAAAGGAAATGGCTTGGGACATGAAGGCCTCCTGTGGTCTCAGGTGATCCGAGTGAGGAAAAGTGCATTGGAGCTTGCATAAGTACCAACCTGCCTCACCCACAGGTCCGCGGGCCCATGCTGCGCAATCAAATTGGACCGTTCCGCCTGGTTGAGAGTGAGACGCGGTTCGTTGACTGAAAAGGCCGCCATCGGCGCATCGGGTAGTCCATAGCCGACCAGGTAGGCCTCGGTTTCTTCGATAAGCGGCACCTCACCTTCCGCTTCCCACCGCCAATGTCCGCGCGCGCGGCGCGTCCAACACAGATCGAGCGTTGACTGAGCGTCGATGGTTACTCGGGCATGCACGGGTGTGGGTGGTTTGCGCGACAATCCAGCATTCGTAAGGGATGCAAAGACAACTTCCTCGTCTCCTCTTGCGAGAGCGGCAATCCGCAATGAAGGATCCAGTTGGAGACCTTCTTCCGAAAGGTCGGTCAGCCGATTGTTGAGCAGGATCACGGGTGATTGGGAAGGGTGTTGGTTGCCAGCGTGTTCTTCAGTACCGGCGCGCCCGCGCAGGAGACCTGACAAGCGCCAAAACCCAGTTCCCAGCGACTCTGCGCACATGAACTGCAGGACCTCGCTCCCGATCAGCAATCGGTTCGCGCCTGCCGCCAGTCCTGCAAAGTCGGTGTCGGAAAAGCCAAGATCTTGTGCTCGTAACTCAAGTTCGATGGTCGCGTTGGGCTCGAACAAAAGAGCGGAAGATGAATCCAAAGCGCTTGTGAGAACGCCGGAGACTGATCTCAGCGAGCCGGTTGACCTGATGGGAACAAGCGCTCCACCCTGGTCAACGAAGAGCGCCGCTCCGTTCCAGGCCGAACTTGAGGATGTCGCTGCCGCCAAGACCGTCGGCCTCGATGGATTTTGCGTGTCTTCCGGGGGCACTTCGAAAACGTGAAGGTGGGTTGGCGCAAGAGCGATGTCGGCTGGTGGCAGCGGATTGCCCGCGTCGCTACCGGACGTTGAAGCGGCGCCTGGAGCGAGGCGCTCAAGCCCCAATTCAATCCCGCGGTCATACCACTCCCAATCAGTAACCCTCCAAAGCCCCGGAGAATCGGGCAATTGAACGACACTTCCGGGCTGCACCTCGGCATTGAGTTCGCCTACTCGCCAAACGATGCGTTCCCTACGCCACCGAGCGCGATGCGCGTTGTCGTTCGCAAGCCCTTTGGCGCCCTGCGCTGTCATTGTGGCGGGCAGATCGACCATCGTCTCCCGGCCATTGGGACGCAGCCCTATGGCGCGCTGGACACCGGGTTGATAGTCTCTGTCCTCGTCATAGTACCGCAGCGCCATCGGCTCGGTCCCTGCGCTCTCAGCTCGCATCTTGTGACGCTCTTGCGCGTCCTCGCTGCTCTCGCTCGATAGCTGTTCCGGCAGAATGGGAACGCTCTGAGGTATCTCAACCTCCGACAGGAGCCGAAGCCCTGAACTGGTCGTCGCACAGACAATGGGGAACACACGGTCGATGGCGGATAAGGTGGCCGAAAGCGGGCCGCCCTCGTCGGAGAAACCGCGTGTGCTTGTGAGAGGCGTGCGGCTGCCGGTATCGGACGTCTGAGGGATGACTTGTTCAAGGGTTACCGAGCTGTCTTCCTGCGCAAAGACCTCGAAAGTCAAAGCGGGAATGCGGTTTCCATAATCTGCGAGCTGAAGATCTTCGAACACGACATAAGCGCAGTCTCGAAAGGCTGGCGCCTGCGCTCCCTTGTCAGCTGCGATCAGCGGATCGACCTCGTCATCGCCATTGCCTGAGTATATTCGCAACTGGCCCTCGACCTTGAGATCATCATTCGAACCGCGCAGCAGGTTGCCATCTGCCCAAATGCGCCCAACCCGCTTGATCGGGGTGCTCGAAAGCGCAACGGCGAAGCTCGCCGAATAGGTGTAGGTCGTCACATCGGGTTGACCCTTGCCCCCTTCGGTTGATGCGCTTTCAGCAAGGTCCGTTGCCCAGATCACTGTCCCAGCAACGCGCATTCGGCCAAAATGGCGCGGCATTGCCTGGCCATAGCTCGATGTGGTGACAGCCAATTCCTTCAGCCGCGGCCCCTCGCGTGAGCCGGTCCCGAAGATTGCCTGATCAGCCTGTTGGCCGATAAACGCGCCAAGCGCGCCGCCGATGGGTCCGCCTACAGCCGTACCGACGGCTGTGAGAAGGAGAGTCGCCATGCGATTAGCCCTTTTTATCAATTCATTAAGTGAAAATGGGCGACGAGCGATTGCGCATGCCTGACGGGCTCGTGCACCACCCTTTTCAAGCCTGCGTGAGCGTGGATGACGCTGCCGTCTTGAGAGGCGATCATGATGTGGTGCTGCGATGGCCCAGGCACCACGATTAGTACATCACCAACCTGAACTGGCCCTTCAGTGCTCACCAGGTTCCATCTCGTTGCACATTCAAGCCAGGGCTCAATCGAGCAATTGCGAAGCCTGTATCCCCGCACCGGCACGGCCTGAATGCCAATTGCGGTCAGGCTCGCCAACAGCAGGCCTACACAGTCCAGGCCAGTTTGAGCATTGCGCCCGTAAAGTCGGAACGGTGTGCCGACAAAGGTGGCTGCCGCTCTTGCGAGTTCCTCGCCCCGAGACATCAGGAGTTGCGACCGTATCGAGAGAGGAGGTCGTTGCCCGGCAAGAACGGCTCGCCGCGAAAATTGTGCGCGTTTGCAAATCGCCCCGCGCATGTCGATAGCGTATGGTCGCAGCCCTCAAGCATCTCGATCGGAGAGCCGATTTCGGTACCGGGGGCGATCGGCCGATCAAGGTTGAGCCAATCGGCGGCGACGTCGAGGATCCCGAAGACCAGACCGGTTTGCGGGCCATGGAGCATACGCACCTGGCCATCAATGAAGTCGTCGCCGACACTGGCATTCGTAGCGATGCGGTTCGCGGCTTCATCGATGGCTGCAATCGTTCGTCTGGTTGTGAACCGGGGCGCTGAGAGACCGCAGCCGGGGCCGCAAAAGCGAGCTCTGCATGTCGGGCTGGTGAGCGGTACGAGATCGCGATCAAGGATGTGTTTGGCGGACCGCAACTGCGCGCGAAATCCGCGGCGATCATCCTCGACCTGACCAATTTGCCCCGAGTACAGGACCTCGTTTTCAAGCGTTTCCCAATCGACAGCCCCGATTGCAACGCCCGCTCCATCAAACAGGCCGGCGGCCAGATCAGCTTCGCTGATTGTATCGTGGCTAAGCGCGCCTTCCACCTCCGCGCTGTCGTCGCTGATTGCGCTCGTAATGCGGATGGCGGATGGAACCATTCCTGGCGCGGCCCTGTGCCGGATTCCCCCAAAGGCAAGATCCCGATCGTGGCTCGTGAAGCCCAGGGTAACGCCGTCGCGGCGAAAGACCCGCCAGAAGGTCGCGACGCTGTCCAGTTCGCGGTCGAAGAACACTCTCATTCCGGGGTCTCACGAAGTTCGATCAAAGGAATGCTTGGGGCTTCGCCCGCTGCAAAGTTGACGCCGGAAATATCGATCCGATCCTCGGCAAAGCGTACAGGCACATCGAACACAAAGCCGGCGCGCACTTCGGCTCCGGCCTGCGGTGCCTGCGAAAAGGACAGGATGCCCCCATCCTTTAGTGTCCAATCGGTATTGAGCGCATCATCGACACTGACGACCAGAGTTTCCGCTCGCGGCCGTGTGATTGGACGGACCTGGGGATCATCACCCGTTCCGTAGGATTTGTGCAATTGAAAGTCGGCGCGTGCGCCATCTCCGATGCCGAGCAACTCGTCTGTCATTAAGGGGGTACCGGTCATGGAGTTTGTGCTGAAATCGAACGGATCGCTTATCCGAAAGCCACGCGCAGGGCCTCGCCGTGCGCGGAAAAAAGCGATCAATTGCGAAAGTTCATCTTCTGAGCGGATGCCAGGCCCCACGTCGAAATTGATCCGCGCGTCCGACCACAAGGAATTGCGACGCTCATGGCCCGACGTCGTCACTGTGACCGTAGTCGAAAATTCAGGCGCGACCGCGGTCGTCCGGCCCAACGCAAATGGGTAAAGAACATCGTCGAAGGCCTGCATTACATTATCCTCGTTTGTCGGAAGCCGGGTGTATCCATCGCGCGTCACTTGCGGCAGCGCCCAGACATATCGTCTGGCGACGCCGCGCATCGCGGCCTCATCAATCCCGGCATCGATCCGCGCCCAATATGCTTCAGCGTCTTCGGGAAGCAGGACAAACCCGGCGAGATAATCCTGTTCTTCAATCGGATAGCCTAGCCAGGCGTCCACGAAATCATACGCCTCACGCCGCGCTGCGTCCTTTCCTCCGGTCAACCAGTCATAGTCTTCAACCTGCAATCGATCGAAAGCAGGCCGTGCCCAACCCAGTGGAAGATTGGCCCGGTAGGCCTGCGGCGTGGCGGGATCGAGGATCGTTGGCGTAAAGGCCAGCAACAGCACTTCCGAGGTCGTAAGCGCCGCTGTCCGAATGGCTTGGGTCAAATCTGCGGTCGATTGGGCGAGCAGCGCTCCGGCCTGGTCCAGCAAGTCTGTCTGACCAGCATCCAGTGGATCGCGCATATCGCTGATTACAGGGGGTGAGCCTCCAAACGCAGCGCGGGCCGCATCATCGTAAAGGCAGATCTCAAAAGTGTCGAAAGTGGTCCACCACCATGGCTCTCCGATCTGCATTCTGACCGGCAGGCCTGCGGTCTGGAGCAGGTCAACGAAGCGCACCGCACTCGCCTGCAGCCAAGCCATCGCCCCGGTGTTGGCCGGAGATAGCAGGGTCGAGGGAGGTACCCACCCCGTTAAGGCCGGTTCCCCTGTCGCCGTGCGCTGTTTCCAGTCTTCCGGGCAGTAAGCGTTGAACAGCTCATAGGAAATCGAGCCGATGACTTCGAAATCGTTCTCGAGGCAAAGTTCAAAGAAACTGTGATGCCATTGTCTGCACGGTTCGCAAAGCTCGCCTGTTGAACCGACGAGAAGCGCATTCCCGCTCTCTCGCTCGAGCCGCATGTAGTGGCTCATCCCGACATAGTGGACGACGTCTTGTCGATACCCCAAGCCGATAACGTTGCGCAGCAAGCGCGCAGGCGTCTGGTCGTAGGCATCATCATATGCGGTCGCGATCCGCTCGCCGTGTACTGGCAGGCGGACATCGCCGATTTCAAGCATCGAGCGGCCGCCATCTGTGTTAATCTGCGAAAGCGTCACGCGGCCATTGATGCGCTCGGGCAAAGCTCCTTGCGAACCAGGAACAAAGCCGGGCGCAACCAAAGAGATAAACATGCGATCTATGCGCGTGGGATTGATCGGTTCACCCGGCAGTGTGAAGCCGGCCTCCAATGTCGAAAAAGGAAGGCTTATCAGCGCGTCCTGAGGCGTGCCGACCGCGTAATTCCAAAGCCGCACAAACCACGTGCGTGGCTGGTCGGAGGCATCGTAGCCTTCAATGGTCAGCGTTGGCCCGTTCACGCCATCGAGCGGGATCACCCCTTCGGATTGCCACCGGAAGCTGAGCGTTGTGAAAGAATAATCTGTGTCCGTTTCGTAAGCGAGAAGGGGGTGATCGAGAGTGTCTTCGCTGGCCCAGATCAGACCGACAAGTTCGCCTTCGTTGTGCAGTTCGACATCGACCTGAAGCGAATCGGGGCCAGTGGTAACGACCGATGCCATCGCAGGGCGGGGAAAATTCACCGTCCAGAAGCGTGGATCGAAGCGCTGGATGAAGCTCGACTCCTGAACGTCTCTGCGAGTCGCCAGCCAGTAGGCCATAGCTAAGTCCCCCTTATCCGTTCTGGATGGCCTGGCGCACAGCGCTTGCAACCTGACGCGACGAGCGCCGCATGGCCGTGGGTGCTGCTGCGCCTCGAGGCGTCACCATGTTGATAGCAATGCGCACGTCCCGGCCCCCGCCGATCGCTTCGTTGCGCTCGATCCGGCCCGCGCTTGTCGGGACGAACAGCTCGGGCCCATTCTCTCCGACGACAAAGCCGCGCCCCGGGGTTACCGGCCCGCCAGTCGCGCGCCCAGGCAGTCCGAAAAGCCCGCCGATTGATTGGGTCAGCAGTCCAGCCAGGCCGCCGGATTGATTGCCGAACAGGCCGGAAATCCCGCTCTTGAGCGCGTGGGAAGCGATCTCGTCGAGAGACTTGAAGGCGACCCGCTTAAGATCATCAAAGCCCAGCGAGCCCGTGCGTAAAGCGGAGACTAGGCTGCGTTCAAGCGATGCACCGACTTTTTCAAAACCATCGAGCAGCGAGGTGTCGACCGAAGTGCGGATCGTTTCCAGGTCCGCGGCAAAGCCTTGTGTGCTGGCGCGAACATCAATCACGAGTTCGTCAAAGTTATCGTCCATTGGAATCTCGCTCCATCATGCGCCTGATAAGCTGGGCATCAGGCAGGGCCTCGTTTGAAGAGGTGTTGGGATCGTGCAGCGCGCCGACGAGTTCGCTGGGCGTTGCACTCCAGAAATCGTCAGGCCGCCATCCAAGCGCCCTTGCAGCGAGCGCAAACCATTGTGGAGCCGCCGCGCGAAAGCTCACACGTCACCTTTAAGAACCTGCGCCAGGATCACGCGCACAGGCGCAGTCGACTTGACCAGACCAAGTGCGAGGACAGCCTCGCCGACAACCTCGCGCTGTGGCCGAATTTCGGGATCAAGGCAGTGCCAGACCAGGGCGGTGATTTCGGACAGCGTGATGGACCCGCCAGAGGCCCGTTCAACCAGCGCGAAGAGCGAGCCGAGCTCTTCTTCCGCGGCCACCAGGTTTTGAAAAGAGGGGCGCAGCAGCCACTCGCGCCCGGCAATGGGAAAAGCTGCTTCACCGCGAAGCGCATTGGCGGGCCGGCTCATACAGGCGATACCACCCCAGAGCTTTCTAGCTGCATGGTGTAAGCGCGCTCACCATTGAAATCGCCCGAATAGTCGAGCCGCTGGACCAGGAACCGCCCGCGAAGACGTTCGCCGTCATCGAAGGACAATTCGTAATCATCCAGCGTTCCGGCAAGCGCATAGGCGCGAACGGTGCTTTCTGCGGCGCTGCCGAGAAATATGCCGGCTGCGCTTACGGATACTGAGCGGGTGCCAGCGCCGGAGAGGAGATCGCGCCAGCCCCCGGAGCCTTTGTGCGTTACGACAACCGTATCGCCGTTGATCGTCATTTGCGTGGTTCGAAGACCTGCAACCGTTTCATAGGTGACAGGGTTGCCACCATCGCTGATCTTCAGCAGGAAGGTTGCGCCATTTTGTGCGGGCATCGTCAGTTACTCCGTGATTGCGTGGAAGAGGCGAAAGCGGAACTCAAGCAACGCACCGCGACGGTTCGCATCACGCTGCTCGCTGCGCGCACGCAAAAAGCGGATCGACGCAAGCTCGTAGCTTTCTGCAAAAGGGGGGAGGTCAAGGGTTCTTCGCTCGATAGCGGACACCAAAACCGCGTCCGCTGCGGGATCGTCAATGCGGGTTTCCAGCTCGAGCGCGATGCGGATCTCGCGTCCGGGTCGGTCCTTGGTTCCCCAGTCGGCTGAAGCGCTCGCGGAAATTCCCAGCCATGGCGGCGAGGCGCGCAAAGGGCTCTCTTCCTCGATCGCGTTGATGTCGTCGAGAGCCGGGTCGTCGCGAAGCCACGCGACAAGGTCTGCGCGCAAAGTGTTTTCCATGGTCTATCGGTCCTCGAAGATCTCAGGCCACAAGCCTTGCGCGTCGCGCCAGGAATGGCCCCGGTTCCGGTTCCGGTTGCGAGAGGCGAGCAACCGTGCTCGCTTTTCAGCGATGCGCCCGCCCTTGTCGCGCAGGCGGCGCAACAGATCCGAGAGCGGCCGCGATGCGTCGGCTTCGATCATGCCAGCCGCACCTGCCGCCAGGGACGCCACAAAGCGGCCACGCTGGCAGGGGGAGCGGCGTCACTGTCCATTTCGCGGTCGCGATAATGGAAAGCAGCGAGGCGGATCATTCCCTGTTTAAGTGCATCGGGAACCTCGCTCCAATCATCCGCAATGCCCGCCTCGAACGTGACAATCACGGCAGATGTCTCGATGTCGTTTGCGAGCGTTACAGTGGCCGTCCGATCAACGCTGACCGCGAAGTCGTACTCGCTTTCTGCCAGCGGAAACTGGGCGTTGTCTTGACCGATCCGCTCGACAGACAAGGGGACCCGAACCGGTCGGGTCGACAATCTATGCGCGCCTGCTGTTCCAGGAATGCTCTCTTCGAAAATCTGCTCGATTGGTGCCTGGCCTGTAAATGCTTCGCACATGGCGACGCTCGCCCCAAGCAGGCTGATCAATAGCGCGTCTTCTTTCGGGCGACTGATCCCAAGCCATCCCTTCAAATCATCCAGAGCCGCTCCGCTTAGATCGGCAGGCGTCTTCACAGTCCGTTGCATTGCGGCTTCTCACTGTTTGGGAGGTAAGGAAAAAAGCGCCCGCGCCGCTCAGGCCTTGCGGGAGGAGCGCCCAAGGGCATGCTTGGCGGCGGCGCGGGCGCGAGGTACCGGCAAGGGAGGAAAGGGGCTCCTCAACCTTGCCGGGAGGGGTTTTGCTCGCGGCGGTTAGGCCTCGATCTTCAGCAGCTTGATCGCGTTGGAATCGAGCACCTGGCCGCCAACACGCTTGGACGCGTAGAAGTGCACGAACGGCTTGTTGCTGAACGGATCGCGCAGCACACGCGTGGCTGAGTGTTCGGCGATCAGATAGCCATGGCGGAAGTTGCCGAAGGCGATGGGAAATTCTCCGCCCTCGACACTCGGCATATCCTCCGCCTCGATTACCGGGTAGCCCAGCAGCCGGTCCGGTTGACCTTCGACCATGCCGGGCTGCCACAGGAACGCGCCGTCGGTTGTCTTGAACTTGCGCACCGCGGCAAGCGTCGAGGAGTTCATAACAAAGCTTGCGCCCTGGCGATGGCCCGCCTTAAGCGAGTGAATGAGGTCGATAAGCTTGGCTTCGGGTGCGGAATCAAATCCCGACGCATCGCCAGAGCCGATATATTGCAGGGTGCCAAAAGCGCGCGTGCCGTCTTCGGCAGTCGAGCTCGCTGCGGTTAGGAAGCCTTCGGGTTGGTTGCTGCCGGTCCCGCCGACAAAGGCCGCCCCTTCCGCTCTTGCAAATTCGATCGCGATCTCGCTGGCGAGCCACGTCTCGATATCGAACGCCGCGTCATCGAGCATCGTCTGGCTAGCGGCGGGGTTCGCGAACAGGTCGCCGCCTGGCGGAGCGATTTCCGAAAAATTTGGCGCGCTGGTCTCGTTGCGAGCGGCAATTTCGCTGACCCAGCCTGATGCGGTGCCACCGGTCGCGATCAGCTTGCGATAGCCTGAAGTGCCGGTCTGCACCACTTGTGCCACGCTGCGGATCGGGCTGATTTCAACCAGTTCGCGCGCGATCATCGTGTCGATGACCTTGGGAACAGCAAAACCGCCATCGCCAGGATTAACCGAGTTCAGTGATTTGACTTCCGGCTCGCGGCCGCGGCGCAGGTACCCATCGACGAATCCCTTCACCTGCTCGCTTGCTGGTGCGGCGCCGCTCATGGCGGGGCGCGTGGCGGCGCGGGCAACCTTGTCGAGCCGGGCTTTCACTTCATCAACATCGGTGCGCAACGCGCTGATCGCGGCTTCGGCCTGATCCTGGCGTTCGACAATATCGAAGCTTTGCTCAATCGGATCGAGCGATGGTGTGTTGGCTTCGGCAATTGTGGGTGTGACCGTGATATCCATGGGGCAGGTAACCTTTCTGAAAAAGAAGGGGGTGGGGCACAAAAAAGGCCGCGCAAATGGCGGCCGCTCGAAGATATTCTTGAACTCTAAATTCAGGCGACTAGGTGAACCCGTGCGCCATATTGCAGGGGATGCGTGACAAGGCTGATCTCAAACAGATCAATGCGCAGCAGCTCTCGTGCGCCATTCGTGGATCGCGCTTCGCGAGCGCGGTATCCAAAGCTGAGACCGGAGACCTCTCCTTGCTTCAGCATGTGGGCCGCTCGGTGGTCAGTGCGTTCGACAAGAGCGACAATCCGCAATCCGCGCCGGTCTTCGGCGGCGCTCTGGATGATCCCGATCGCTTGATCCGGGCGGTGTTGCCAAAGCAGTGGCAAGGGTGTTCGACGCCGGGCCAGTGTGCGAATGAAAGCCCCTTTGCGGATCGTATCGCGGTCTGCGTCGGCAATGTTGAACAAGCCCGCATAGCCAGCGAAGCGCAAAGTTCCCCTGGCCATTACAGGCGATCCCACAGGCCCAGACGGACCGCGATACCGATGAGCAACAGAGCAAGCCCAGCGCGCACCACCCACTCGATAATGACCTTCCAGGCGCTGGACTTCGCATCGCGCCAGGCGGCCAGCAGTTCGCGCAATTCGCCAAGGTCGCCCTGCGCGTCGGCATCGCCGAGGCCGAGCCGAGACAGCACACGGTCAGCGGCGAATTCGCTGGTTTCTTCGATGATCGCGCGAAGCGTATCAAGCTGTGCACCTTCACCGCTGGCCTGGGCCAACAGGCTGGCCAATATGTCCTCACGCAGTCTTGCCTGCTCGTCCAAGCGGTTCATGAACGGGGGTCCGATTGTGGCTCGGAGACCGCCGGAAAACCAAGCATCTGGCGCTTTTCCTCCCGAGTGAGAAAATCTGCATCAGAGACCTGTTTCCACAACCGCTCCCGGTCTTCGGAAAGCGCCGGGACCAGATCGAGATCGACTGCAAGTTCTGCATCAGGGAACCAAGGTGCCAGACCTTCCTTGAGCGCGCTAAAGAGCTTGTTTGCAAGCGGCAACAGGGTCAGCCGCCACAAGGCGCGGTTGGCCTCGCGATAATTGGAATAGGTGTTGTCGCCAGGCAGTCCCAACAGCATCGGCGGTACGCCGAATGCCAGAGCCACTTCGCGCGCGGCGGTGCTTTTCAGGGTAGCAAAATCCATGTCCGCCGGTGACAGGGCCATGCTCTGCCACTTCAAGCCGCCATCAAGCAGCATTGGCCGGCCTGCATTCGCGGACCCGGAAAATGCTGCGGCAAGTTCGGATTTGAGCCTGTCAAACTGATCAGAGGTAAGCCCTGCGCCGTCACCTGTGTCGTAGACCAGCGCGCCAGACGGCCGTGCCGCGTTATCCAACAGCGCACGGTTCCAGGAAGAGGCGGCGTTGTGGATTTGAATGGCCTGGTGCGCTGCGGCAAGGGCGCTCGCTCCGTAATGGTCCTCGAGCGGATGCATCGCCTTGATGTGAATCAGGCTGGGCCAGCCCTCTTCATCCTCAATTGGTATGCGGCGTTGGTCGCCGGCCACGCTGTAGTCAGCGGCGCAGGGCCAGCCCGTGTCATCCGTTACGATCTGCACGCGATCCGGGCGCAGCGCGAACAGCTCTGCTGGCTGGCTTCCAGCATCCTTGATGATGTGAACATAGGAATTGCCGTGCAAGAGCACGTGCGCTGCGAGCGTCTCGATCAGGGGTTGGCCAGCGCTTGTGGCTGTGACGAGTTCCGTGACTTGCGGGTGCGAGCTGGAAAGCGGGGCCTGGGCAATACCTTCAGCGGCGATGCGCAATGCACGCTGGGCGATCGGATTGTACAGAAAGCTCTGACGCACCGCGCTTGTGTATTCAAAGCTTTCCGGTGCGTTCGCTTCGAAAGCGTGGAGCCATTCGCCCGGCATGCCGGTAACAAAGCCCGGCGCAAGCGGTACACGGGATGGCTCCCCGCTCTTGAAGGCGGAAAGCAAGGTATCGATCCAAGCCATTTGGGTTCCTTTTCAGATCGGTCGAACGCTGGGCCGTGAGGCGCGGGAGAGCATCAATTCGCTCAGCGCCCAGACCAAAGCATCGGCTCTGTCGGGGCTGCGGCCGGGGCCGGCGTATTCACCTCCGGTCATGAGGCCGCACAATTGGTCTTCAAGCTTTGCGAAGATCCCGCGATGGCGCACGCGCCCGGCGGTGTAGAGCGCCGCTATCGGTTCGGCCCGAGCAGTTTTTCCTCGGCTGGCGTGGACCAGCTTGATCGGCAGTGCCTTGTCAGCGGCGCGCAGCACACTTTCGACCATCGCGCCGCCCTGGTTCGCTTCTGCAATGACGCGATCTGCGCGCCATTCCTTTGCGGTTACGCTGACGGCGCCGGCCCAATCACCGGGAGAGGCCTGGGCAACGCTGCAATCGGCAAGAACGCGGGCCAGACCGTCTTCGCCAAGGCTCGCAACAATGATGCCGCATTCATCGCCGGTGGCAGAAACGGGCGGATCGACCGCAACCACAACCCGGCAATCGGCGGGCAGTGGTCCATCTTCGCGGGATGTTTCAAGCAGGCTGCGCGTCCACAACGCGCCTTCAATATCGCTCAGGAATTCGCCATTGATTTCCTGACGGCCCAATTGCGTGCCCGAAAACTCCGCTTCTATCGCCTCGAAGAATCGCTTGGGCAGGTTGGCAAAATTGTCATATGTCGAACCGCGTGTGATCGTCACCCCTGGGTCTGTTTCTTGTTTTAGCAGGCGCTCAACCAGAGGCACGGTGCGCGGCGTGGTCGTTACCAGCGCCTGAGGATTTTGTGTCAGCCGCAAGCCCATCAGCAGATTGTTCCAGCACCGCGTGGCGCGCTCGCCGTTTATCGGCCATTTTCCGATTTCGTCGCACCAGGCGTGGCTGTGCTGGGGCCCCCGCAGGCTTTCAGGTTCTCCAGCAGAGAAAAGCTGCGCCACAGCCCCATTGGGAAAGCGCAGCCGCCGCAGGGACGGTTCGAATTCGGGGCAGCGCTCGGGCGGGCAGCAGGCGAGCACACCGCTCTCACCCTCGACCATGACGCTGCGGGCTTCGGCCAGCGAAGATGATACCAGCGCAATGCGCGCTTCTGGTTGCCTTTCTGCAATCTGCCGGACCCACTCGGCTCCGGCTCGTGTTTTTCCAAATCCGCGCCCGGCCATGATCATCCAGATCCGCCAATTCTCGCTGCTTGCGAGCTGCGCCGGGCGGGCGAGCAGCTCCCAGTGATAATCGAATTCGTTGCGCTCACTTTGATTGAGCGCATCGGCGAGCCGGTCGCGGGTGCTCCCGCTTTCACCAAGAAGAAACGACAAATCCGGGCTCACGAGCGGTCTGCGCTCTTTTGCTTTTCGCGTTGGACTTGCAGCCGGATCGCTTCGACCTTGCGATCAATCGAGGCGCGGATCTCCGCAGCGCTCACATTGCGCTGTTCGGCTTGAGCCCGGGCCGCGTTTTCACGGTGCGCGTTGAGCAAGCGAATGGCGTTGGCAAAGTCGTATTTCTCCTTGCCATTGGCACACGAATCGCCCTCTCGCAGGCGGCGCAGGACTTCCATTTCAAGATGTACGTAACCCTCACCCAGAGCCGCTAGCCATTGGCGAGCGAATTCCGGATCTTCGCGGCGAAACCGATAGGCTCGGCTGGCATCAATCCTGGCCCGTCGCGCCGATTCCGACACGTTTGAGCTTTCAGCAAGATATTCAAGAAACCGCTCGCGTCGGTGGCGGGTGAAACCCAGTCGTTCGCCTTCGTCATCCGTGACGCTTTTGCGGTTGCCAGATGCGGCCATAGAGACCTCCGATCTCGGGGCGACATGAAAAAAGCGGCCTCTCCTCGAAAGAAAGACCGCCGTGCGCGGGGTGTGGTGCAGTATCTTTGCGACTCACACTTTTGCGATGATGCCCTTCACTAACCAAAGAGCGTCACAATGTCAATAATAAAACGCCAAATAGGTTAATTTTCTTTTCTTGCGCTCTACCTGCACCTGCCCTAGCCCACCGCCCGTAACGGATTTGGCCAATAAGGGGCGGGTCGCATATGACGTGGCTGCGTGCATTGTATAATTGGACGATGGACAAGGCCTCGCACCCTTACGCGCAAGGGTGGCTGGCCTTTTTCTGTTTTGTCGAGGCCAGTTTTTTCCCGATCCCTCCGCACCCCCTGTTAGGCCTGATGTGCCTGGCGGACCCCAGGAAGGCGCTGCGTTTCGGGATCATCGCGACGCTTGCATCGGTCGCCGGAGGCCTCTTCGGATATTTCATCGGCGCTGCGCTGTTTGACAGCGTCGGCGTGTGGTTGCTGGGTTTGATCGGACTGACGCAGAGCTTTCCGACCGCCGCTTGTTATCTCAAGGAATATGACTGGGAGGCGATCATCATCGCCGGTTCCACCCCGGTGCCCTTTAAGTTGCTGACGATTAGCGCCGGCTTTGTCAGCATGAACCTGGTGACATTCCTGCTGGCCAGCCTGATCGGGCGCGGCATGATCTTCTTCACTGTTGGTGCCCTGTTCCGTGTTTTCGGGGCGCCCATAAAGAGCTTTATCGACAAATATCTGGGCCTTGTGACGACAGTGTTCGTTCTGCTTGTTATCGGCGGCGTGATCGCGCTCGCGCAGCTTGGCGGCGGGGACGCTGAGGCTCAAGGCCCCTGCGCAAACCCACCAGTAATCGAGGTGTCCGATGTCAACTGAGGCGCGCACTCCCGACGATGCCCGCAAGCTCGCCGCTGAGGCGATTGGCAGTTTCTTCCTGTTTGTCGCGGTGATCGGCTCAGGGGTGATGGCTGAGAACCTGGCGGGCGGGAACATCGCCGTGGCGCTGCTTGCCAACACGGTGGCGACGGGGGCCATTCTCTTTGTGTTGATCGCGATGCTCGGGCCGATTTCTGGCGCGCATTTTAACCCGGCGGTGACCGTGGCGTTTCTCATACGCCGCGAAATCAGCGCTGGCCTCGCCGCAGCCTTTGTCTTCGTACAAGTCGCCGGGGGAGCGGTCGGAGCCTTCGCTGCGCATGTGATGTTCAAGCTCCCGATCCTGCAATTCTCGACAAAGCCGCGCAGAGGGATCGATCAATGGACCGGAGAGTTCATCGCGACCTTTGGCCTTGTGCTTACGATCCTGCTGCTGGTGCGCTATCGCCCGAGCGTCATCCCGGCGGCCGTCGCGCTCTATATCACCAGTGCGTACTGGTTCACTTCATCGACCAGTTTCGCCAATCCGGCGATCACAATCGTGCGCAGCCTGAGCGATACATTTGCAGGGATCGCCCCCGCAGACGCCCCGCTCTTCATTGCGGCGCAGTTGATCGGAGCGCTCGTCGCTGTCGCTTTCGCGCAATGGCTGGCCGCGCCTGAATAATGCGGGTCAGATTATCCCGACTGCCTTGCCCGCGCGTTCAAACATCGCAAGAACCGCTTCAACTTCCTCAGCGGAATGCTCCGCACACAACGAACAGCGCAGCAGCGTCATGCCTGCAGGCGTTGCCGGGGGACGCGCGAGATTGACGTAAAGCCCTTCCTTCAGCAGCGCTTCCCACATCATCGCGCCGTGTTCCAGATCTGGCATGATTACGGCAACAATCGCGCTTTGCGGCTCCTGCGTGCCGAGCGGAAAGCCCAGCGCCGTCAAGCCAGCGTGCAGGCGCTTGGAATTCTCCCACAAATGCGCGCGCTTGTTGGCGCCGTGCATCAGTTTGCGAATGGAAGTCGCAGCGGTTGCTACAACGCTGGGCGGCAGGCTGGCGGTGAAGACATAGGGGCGGCAAACGAGGCGCAGAATGTCAAACTTCGGGTGGTTCGAGACGCAGAAGCCGCCAACCGTGCCCACGCTCTTTGAAAAGGTGCCGATGATAAAGTCGACATCATCCATGACGCCCTGCTCTTCGGCCACACCGCGCCCGTTTTCGCCGATAAAGCCCATTGAATGCGCTTCATCGACCAGCACCATTCCGCCATAACTCTTGGCGATCGCGATCATCTCTTTGAGCGGCGCCACATCGCCCAGCATCGAGTAGACCCCTTCGAGGATCACCAGCTTGCCCGCATCCTCCGGCAGGCGGCGCAGGCGCTTTTCCATCGCTTCGATGTCGTTGTGCTTGAACGGCACGACTTCCGCCTTGCCCATCGCGCAGCCGTCATAGATCGAAGCGTGGCTATCGATATCGAGGATGATGTAATCGCCCTTGCCCGCAATGGTCGAGATGATCCCCAGATTGGCCTGATAGCCCGTCGAAAAGACCATTGCGTGGTCCATCGCGTAGAACTCTTTGAGCGCGTCCTCGCATTCCTTGTGGCCTTGATAGGTGCCGTTCAAAACGCGGCTGCCGGTGGTGCCAGACCCGTAATTGTCCAGCGCATCCTTGCCAGCGTCGAGCACGTCCGGATCGAAGGTCATGCCCATGTAATTGTATGTGCCGAGCAGGATCGTATCGCGCCCATTGCAGATGGCGCGGGTGGGGGAGAGCACCTTTTCCATTACCAGATTGAAGGGATCCTCAATCCCTGTCGCCAACAGGGTCTCGCGCGTCTGGATCAGGCTGTCAAACTTGGAGAAAAGATCACCTTTGGGCGCGGCAATGTCGAGGTTTGGTTGTGTAGCAATATCGGTCATGATGCGCCTTCTATCAGCTATCCTGCAGCTTGTGCACCGCGGCGACGAGCTGTCCGTAATTCTCGATCTCAGCCTGCTGGTTCATGCTGATGATGATATCGAATTCGTCTTCGATTTCCGCCACGAAATCCATCACGGTCAGGCTGTCGAATTCCAGATCATTGGCGAAAGTGGTCGCAGGGACAATGTCGACGCCCTTCTTGTTGAAGGGTTCGATCAAGGCACGGATGCTCTCATCAACTTCGGCTTCGGTCATGATCGGATGGTCTTTCGTGTTGGTTCGACTTTCAGCCTGGACGGGCGGTGAGCCACTAGTAACGCTGGAAAAGCGACTCTGTGCCTGTCTTGTCAAGCGTTACGCCGTTTTCAAAGGGGCAACAGGTCTTTCACCGCGCTCATGAAAGGCGTGATGGAAACCGGCTTTGCCAGATAGCCCGCAGCGCCCGCGGCGCGTATTTTTTCCTCATCACCCTTTGCGGCAAATGCCGTTACAGCAAGCACGGGTATTGCTTCTAGCCTCGCGTCGCTTTTCGCCGCTACTATGAGGTCGACGCCCGAAACACCTTGCAGTTGGATATCCATAATGATGAGATCGGGCGTATGGCGGCGCGCGGTTTCGAGCACCAGTTCGCCATCAGCCACAGGCAGCGCCTCAAAACCGTTGGCTTTCAGCACATCGCAGAACAATTTGCGGTTCAGATCGTTATCTTCCACGACCATTATTCGCTTGGTCACTGCGCGCCCCGCTATTATCGCCCCGATTGCCTCACCCGACTACCCCACACGAGAGACCGCGACAATGCCGCAAAAGCACGAAGAGAGCGGTGAGCCGACAATGCGGGCGGCGACGCTGGCTCTGGCAGCGCTCGGCTGGGTGCTGGAGGATGAGGATCGTGCTGAACGGTATCTCGAGCTCACCGGGCTTGATCCTGACACGCTTCGCGCTGGCCTGGGTGATCCGGCCATACTTTCCTCATGCCTCGATTTTCTCGCTAATTTCGAACCCGACCTGATCCGGGCTGCAGAAGCGCTGGCGGTGACGCCCGAGGAGCTTATAGCGGCGCGGCAAGACCTCTCTCCAAGGAACCATTCACAATGACCCGCCCCCTGATCATCAGCGATTGCGATGAAGTGCTGCTGCACATGATCGCGCCTTTCAAGCAATGGCTGGAAGCAAGCCAAGGCGTTGATTTTAACTTGCAAGGCCACAATTTCGCCGAGGCCCTGCGCTGGCAGACCAACGGGGAATTGCTGCAGGCGATGGACACCTGGAAACTTCTCGGCAGCTTTTTCGAGACCGAAATGGACACGCAAAAGCCGATAGAGGGCGCTGTCGAGGCGATTAACGCGTTGTCGGAGCATGCCGACGTCGTGGTGCTCACGAACCTGGTGGATGAGCGTCGCGAGAAACGCGCAGAACAGCTGGCCAAGGTCGGTATCCACGCACGGGTTTACACCAATCAAGGGCCCAAGGGCCCGCCGCTCAAAGCAATCCTGGAAGAACACGGCGCTGATCGCAGCGCGTTCTTCATCGATGATCTGGCTCAGCATCACCTTTCAGTAAAGGAAAACGTTCCTTCGGTGACGCGCCTGCATATGTGCGGCGAACCGATGATCGCAGCCGGAATTACCTGCGCTCACAAAGAGGGCAACGCTGATGCAAGGATTGATCGTTGGTCCGATGCATTGCCCTGGCTGATCGAACAAATGGAAAAGGAAGCAGCATGAGCATCGAAGCGCGTTTGCAGGAACTCGGGATCGTTCTGCCCGACGCGGCGGCCCCGGTCGCGAGCTATGTCCCCGTCGTCGTGCAGGGCGGCTTTGCCCACGTGTCCGGCCAGTTGCCATTTATCGAGGGCGTTTTGAAGAAGGGCCGTTTGGGAGAGAATGTGAGCCTGCCCGAAGGCATGGAGGCAGCGCGGGCCTGCGGCTTGATGATCCTCGCGCAGCTTCAGCAGGCTGAGCTGCTGGAGCGGATTGATCGGGTGGTAAAGCTGGGCGCGTTCGTCAGTTCGACCCCCGGCTTTATCGATCAGCCAAAGGTCGCAAACGGCGCTTCGGATCTGATGTTTGAGGTGTTCGGCGAAAAGGGCCGTCACGCGCGCGCCGCCGTTGGCGTCCCGGTTCTCCCCCTGGGTGCCGCCGTCGAAGTCGACGCAGTGATCGCCATCGCGTCAGACGATTGAGGCCTGGGCTTTGGCACGTACGCCGCCTGATTGGCTGACGCGCACGACTTACGCCCATCGCGGACTGCACGCACCCGGTGTACCCGAAAATTCGATCGCAGCGGCCGAAGCGGCCATCGCGCGCGGGCTTGGCATTGAGTGCGATATTCAGCGCAGCCGTGATGACCATCCCATGGTTTTTCACGACTGGAAACTGGAGCGTCTTACAGCGTCTTCTGGTCTGACCGAACATCTTGTCGCGGATGCGCTCGAAGATTTGCCTTTGCTTGGCACCGATCAGACCCCGATCCGCCTTGAGCGCTGGCTTGATGTCGTCGATGCGCGCGTGCCTGTCCTTATCGAGATCAAGTCGCAGCCGGGCTATGATGTTAAATGGACCTGCCTTTATGTGAGCCGGATCCTCGCCGATTATTCCGGGCATCACGCGATCATGAGCTTCGATCCAAGGGTCGGTGAGTGGTTCGCGGCGAATGCTCCGCAGATTTGTCGCGGTCTCGTGGGCACAGATAGCTATCCCAATGGTTTTGACGGTATGTGGCGCGACCCCCAGTCCCAAAAGCAGGCGAAGCCCGACTTCATCGCGATTGACCGCCGCGACCTCGACAAACCCGAAGCTGCACAGTGGCGCGCTTTGGGGAAGCCTTTGCTGACCTGGACAATCCGTACGAAGGACGAGGCCATGGCAGCGCGGGCGATGGCCGACGCGCTGATCGCAGAGGGTGAGGCGCTTGCGTGAGCGAAGACGATCCTTCTGGTACGGAATTGACTGTCCGGCTGGCACCTTCGGTGAGCAGTTTTGGCGCTGATGAATGGAACGCGCTTGGCGGAACTCGCAACCCGTTTGTAAGCCATGAATTTCTGACCGCGCTTGAGGATTCACAAAGCGTGGGCGAAGGCACGGGGTGGGACCCGGTCCCCATCGTTATTCAGGACAAGGACGATCGTCTGTTGGCCGCCATGCCTACCTACGCCAAAGGGCACAGCCAGGGCGAATACGTGTTCGACCAGAGTTGGGCGGACGCACTTCACCGCGCTGGCGGACGCTATTACCCCAAGCTGCAGATTGCCGCTCCGTTTACACCCGCCAATGGCCCTCGCCTCCTGCTCTCGGATCCCGCCCTCGCGCCGCACCTGTTAAAGGGAGCAGAGGCTGTCTGCTTGCAAAGCGGCCTTTCCAGCGCTCATGCAACATTCATCGAGCCCGCTCAGATATCGCTCTTCGAAGCGGGAAACTGGCTTATGCGGTCCGACCTGCAGTTTCACTGGCTAAATCGCGATTATGAGACTTTTCAGGGCTTTCTCGACGATCTCGCATCGCGAAAGCGCAAGAATCTGCGCAAGGAACGCGAAGCGGCGCAAGCGGGCCTGCGAATTGAAAAGCTGTCCGGCGATGACATCCGCCCTGAACATTGGGACGCGTTTTGGGTCTTTTACCAGGACACCGGAATGCGCAAATGGGGAACACCGTATCTGACCCGCGAAGCCTTCACGCTTCTGGGCGAACGCATGGGGGACCGGCTGGTCCTTATCCTTGCCCTTGACGAGGGTGAACCGATTGCCGGAGCGCTGAATTTTGTCGGCTCCGATGCGCTATATGGCCGTTATTGGGGTTGCACGCGCGATGTGCGCTTTCTGCATTTCGAATTGTGCTATTATCAAGCGATCGATCTCGCCATCGAGTTGGGCCTTGACCGGGTCGAAGCAGGCGCACAGGGCGGGCACAAGCTGGCGCGTGGTTATGAACCGGTGAAAACCTGGTCTGCGCATTGGATTGCGGAGGATGGATTTCGCGTGGCGGTCGCCGATTTTCTCGAACGTGAGCGTCAGGGCGTTGCCACAGATCAGGTCTTTCTCGACGCCCGAACGCCTTTCAAGAAAGACAGCTGAGTTTGAGCGTTAAGCAGCCCGGCGGCGCTCTTGCGCCAGCCATTGGCGTGCGCGGCGCTGCGCTTCAGCTATTTCGCGCGCGGTCATTTCGTCCGCGACATCGGCTCTGCAGAAAGCTGCGTCCTCATGGCCGCGCGCCGCTGCGATGTTGAACCACTTATGCGCCTCGACAAGGTCGCTGGGGACCTCGTGACTGCCGGTCGAATAGACAACGCCCAAATCGAAAAACGCCGAAACATTCCCCTGCGTCGCTGCGGCAAGTGCTCTTGCAACGAGAAGGTCCTCGGCCTTGCAATCCGCGACCTTTCCGGCCTCTAAATCAATCGACTTCAATTCCATCGTGTTTCCCCCAGTACCTGTATCACATCACCGAGCGATCAGACCTCCCTGCGATCGCGACAGGCACCTGTCTTGCCGATCATGGCTAACAAACCGTTAACGCTGATGACCGCTATGGGGTTCTGCGGTGCGAAGGCCACGTGGTTTCGAAAATTGGCCTATTACGTGTCGCGCAAAGTCGCTTGCTAGGCTTACCTCGCATGCCTATAGGGCCAGCCAGTCGCTGCAACTTGCTGGGGGGCAAGCTGGTCAATGAGAACACTCAGGCGCTGATGTTGGACTGTCAGGCGAATGAAGATTGTTACGAGAGGACCCCATGGCAACGTCTGCAGCTGACGAAATTGATATTCTTGAAAAAGCCAAACGTTCGCTCGCGCCGGATTATGTCCCAAGCGACGACGAAGAGTACATGAATGAACAGCAGCAGATCTATTTTCGGATGCTGCTGATTGAATGGAAACGATCCATCCACAGTGCGGCGGATCAAACCCTGCAATCGCTGCAGGACGGACCCATCCGCGAGGCCGACTTGAACGATCGCGCGTCAAGCGAAACGGATTGGGGCATTGAACTTCGCACCCGTGACCGCCAGCGCAAGCTGATATCAAAGATCGATTCTGCGCTTCGGCGAATTGATGAAGGCGAATACGGCTATTGCGAAGTGACCGGAGATCCGATCGGCCTCAAGCGCCTGATCGCGCGCCCCGTGGCAACCATGACGGTGGAAGCGCAAGAAGCGCATGAACGCCGGGAAAAAGTCAGCCGAGACGAATAGGGCGCGCGGCCGTCACTGACTGCAAATGACATCGTTTGGCAATCGTTTCACTTTGATACGCACCTCACAACAGCTGCCCGGGCCCCTCGGATTTTAACGATCTGTTAACCGCCTTTGCCTAGCTCGTTGTTTCACGCGAGGTCGTCAAAAATTGAAAGCGATTTCCTAAGGTTGAATGAAGCGACAGGAGTTGGGGCAAGCATGACGGGTCTGGAAACACGCAGCGTGACGCGCGATAGCCTGTTTCTGCTCGCCAGTATCCGCGTCGAACAACAGGACGAAGCGCACCGTGTGCGCGTGCGGAACCTGTCCGATGGCGGCATGATGGGCGAAGGCAATGTGTTTGTTCAGCGCGGGACGCGGCTTGAAGTCGAGCTGCGCAATGTTGGCAAGATCGGCGGCAGCGTTGCCTGGGTGCAGGACAAACGCTTTGGGATCGCTTTTGACCGGGAAATCGATTCGCAGCTCGCGCGCAAGACATCGGAGGCTGCCTCCGAAGATCGCGACATTCCCTTGAAAGCCAATTGGACGCACCGCGCACCGCCTCCGCCAGACCCCAAAACACTCCGTAAGATATAAGCAAAGCCATTGCCGATCTGCGCCTGCGTCAATTGCGCTGTGTAGTTTGATAACGCGCTGACGCGCGCTCCTACCTCTGCTAGACCGCTATGCATGATGGCCTTGCGAACAGCGTTCATGATCGTGGCTCCTGCCGCGCTGGCTGTTTCCTCGTGCTCGCCCTTTGCGTCCGATGGCCCGGTGGAGATCGCGATCATTGGTGCACAGGACAGCCTGTTCGAGGAAGGCGTGCAGCTGTCGGTGGCAGCGCAGCACCTCAAGGCAGCGTCCACCGAAGGTCTGGTGGCGCTCGATCAAGCGGGGCGAGTGGTCCCTGCGCTGGCCGAACGCTGGATCGTCACCGATGACGGTCTGAGCTACATCTTTCGGCTTCGCGAGCGGACCTGGCCAGATGAAGAGCCGGTGACAGCGGACGATATCCGAACGGCCATGCTTGGCTTGATTGAGCAGTTCGAAGGTACGTCGCTGGGCCTTGATCTTGCCAAGATCACTGATGTTCGCGCGATGACGGAAAGAGTTATCGAACTGCGTCTGTCCGGTCCGATGCCGGAATTCCTGAGACTGCTGGCGCAGCCCGAATTGGGCGTCGTGAAGAACGGGAGCGGCGCTGGCCCCATGATCGTCTCGCGCGATGACCAGCAAGCCCTTGCGCGTCTCAGCGCTCTGCCTCCAGAAGGTCGCGGCCTTCCCCGGCGCCAGAATTGGGAGGCTTCAAGCCGACCCTTAGCGTTGCGATCCCTGCCCCCCGCTGCGGCAATTGAAGCGTTTGCCAGAGGGGAGGTTGATCTCTTGCTGAACGGGACGCTGTTCGCCTTCCCTCAGATCGAACTCGGGCCTCTTTCGCGCGGGACGATCCAGGTTGATCCCGCTCAAGGTCTTTTCGGTCTGCTCTTTACCAATGATGCTGGCGTTCTGGGCGATCCGGCTCGCCGGGAGGCGCTGTCCATGGCACTCGATCGTGCTGCGTTGATTGAACCCTTTGGCCTCGGCGGCTGGCAGCCGACAAGCTGGATCGTTCCACCGGCCATGCTTGAAGGGGAGGCGATCGCCCCCAGCCGCTGGGAGGGGCTTTCGCTCGAGGAGCGGCGGGGGATCGCGCGTGCGCGCCTGGCAGCGTGGCTTGAAGAAACCGAAGCGCAAGATATCTCTTTGCGCATCGCAATGCCGCAGGGCCCGGGTGGTGACCTGCTGTTTCAGGGCATTGCTCGCGCGTGGGCTGGCATCGGGATACGGGCGGTGAAGGTGCAGCCCGGGGACGAAGCGGACCTTATCTGGCGTGATAGCCTGGCGCGTTATTCAAGCCCTCGCTGGTACTTGAACCAATTTAATTGCGGGCTCGGTACGACCTTGTGCTCCAGGTCCGCAGACGAAATGGTGCGTGCCTCGCTCACCGTCACGGATCCACGTACCAAACGCCGCATGATGGCGGAAGCGCATGCCGCTCTGGTTGCCGAAGACGTATTCATCCCATTGGGCGCGCCAGTGCGATGGTCTCTCGTACGCGGGTCGATTTCGGCATACGAAACCAACCCGTGGGGGCTGCACCCCTTGTTCCCGCTTTCTGCCCCCACCAGTTAGTGTAGGGAGGACTGGCAATGAACAGCCGAGACAAGATTGACCCTTCTGCGGATAATTGGTCGGCTGGCGGCGCTGAAAAAGTGACGTTGACAATGCCGTCTGGAACGGATCCGGCATCGATCCGCGCGCGGGTGGAAGCGGTGGAGTTCCTGCTTGAACGCAGCTTTCGCATTCCCGGAGTGAATGTGCCAGTTGGCCTCGATGCGTTGATCGGTCTGGTGCCAATCCTTGGCGATGTGATTACGACAGCGATGGGCGCTTACATCGTCTGGGAAGCGCGCAATCTGGGGATGTCGAAATGGTCGTTGACCCGGATGGGCGCGAATGTGGCTTTCGATACGCTGATCGGTCTCGTGCCGCTCGTCGGGGATGCAGCGGACCTTATGTTCCGCTCCAACACCCGCAATCTGCGGATCATCAAGAAGTACCTCGACAAGCATCATCCCGAAACGCGCGTGATCGAGGGATAGGATGAGCGTCTCCTCGCACGTGCCAGAGCCCGTCGCCTTATGACCGCGCCTGCTACCTACAGCAGTTACCTGGACCTGGGGCGCATCCTGAATGCGCAACACCCCGCCTCGGCCGCGCATGACGAAATGCTGTTCATCATCGTTCACCAGACGAGCGAATTGTGGCTCAAATTGTGCCTGCACGAATTGACCAGTGCGCGTCGCTCCATCGAAGCGGATGACCTTCGCCCGGCATTCAAGATGCTCGCTCGCGTTGCGCGCGCGCAGTCGCAATTGATCCAGAGCTGGGATGTCTTGAGTACGATGACACCGCATGATTATTCGGCAATCAGGCCGCATCTTGGCGCATCGTCCGGGTTTCAGTCCCCGCAATACCGGATGATGGAATTCATGCTAGGCGCGCGGGCGGATAGACATGTGCACGCGCATGAAAAGACCAGCGAGTGGGCGGAGCGTCTGCGGGACGAAACTGCGCGGGCGAGTCTTTATGACGCCGCGATTGCACTGCTGGCAAAGCGGGGGTTTGCAATCGATGCAAGCGTGATGGAGCGCGATCTGTCCGCTCCTTACGCCGCAAACCCAAGCGTCGAGGCTGCCTGGGCCGCGATCTATCGCGCACCCCAATCCTATTGGGACCTTTATGAACTCGCGGAAAAGCTCGTCGATTTGGAATATCATTTCCAGCGCTGGCGGTTTGGGCATCTCAAGACGGTTGAGCGGATTATCTGCTTCAAACGCGGGACTGGTGGGACGGCGGGCGTGCCTTATCTCGAAGGGGTTCTGAAACAGGCATTCTTTCCTGAATTGCTAAGCGTTCGGACCAGGATATGAAACGGCGGATCTGGGATATTTCGCAAGCTCTGCGCCCCGACCTTCCCGTGTGGCCGGGCGATACCGCTTTTGAGCACAAGCGGACCTGGCAGATGGAGGAGGGTTCGCCGGTCAATGTTTCAGCCTTGACCATGTCGACCCATACCGGCGCACACGCTGATGCGCCGTTGCATTACTCTTCGACAGCCAGCGATATCGCGAGTGTCGATGTTGCGCCCTATCTCGGCGAATGTCTGGTCGTTGATGCGCGGCGCACGGGTGCATTTATCGAAGTGGGAGACCTCCCGCATTTGCACAGCGCCGATCGGGTCTTGTTCCGCACCTTTGAGCGTTTCCCGCATGCGGCGTGGGATCCCGATACAACCGCCATCGCGCCTGAGACGATTGAATGGCTTGGCGTTCAGGGGGTCAGGCTCGTGGGGATCGACACTCCATCGATTGATCCTCAGGATTCCAAAGACATGCTGGCGCACAAGGCCGTGTTGAAACACGATATGCGCGTACTCGAAGGACTGGTCTTGGACGACGTGGCCGAAGGGCGGTACGAACTGATCGCGCTCCCGCTTGCGCTTGTGAATGCCGACGCATCGCCTGTGCGCGCCATCTTGAGGGAATTGCCTTGAGCCTGCAGGACACAGCCAGCCAACGCGACGCCGACGATCCGATAGGGGGCTACCGTGATCGCTTCACGTTGCCCGAGGGTGTGGTCTATCTCGACGGCAATTCCCTGGGGGCGCTGCCCAAGGCGACCCC